>NZ_JBHYKM010000020.1:0-62727 GCF_042741435.1 Streptomyces sp. NPDC058955
GGCCTAGGCTTCTGCGCCTGAACCCGCACCGGCTGTACGGCTCTGTACGGGTGCGGGTCCAGACTCGGGGCGCGGAGGCACCGCTGAGGGTGCCGTTCCGTTGTGCCCACCCGTTCCGCCCCAGCGGAACGATTGCCCACAACGGCAGCGGCGGCGCCCGCAGCGCCTCCGCCGGGCCTGGGGGTGGGCACCGCCCCAGCGGAACGATTGCCCACAACGGAGCGGCGCGGCCGCCCGCAGCGCCCCGGCCGGGCCTGGGGGTGGGCACCGCCCCGGCGGAACGATTGCCCACAACGGAGCGGCAGCCGCGGCACCGCCCCCCCGGCCCACAACGGCGCGGCGGCGGCACGGCGCGTCAGGTCGTGAGGACCGTGCGGAGTTGGTCCAGGCCCCAGTCGAGGTCCTCCTTGGAGATGACCAGCGGCGGCGCGATGCGGATCGTCGAGCCGTGCGTGTCCTTCACCAGCACGCCCCGGTCCATCAGCCGCTCCGAGATCTGCCGCCCCGTGCCGCGCGACGGCACGATGTCGACGCCCGCCCACAGCCCCCGGCCCCGCACCGCCTCGACCGCGCCGCCGCCCACGAGCAGCCCCAGTTCCGCGTGCAGGTGCTCGCCCAGCTCCGCCGCCCGCTGCTGGTACTCGCCGGTCCGCAGCATCGCGATCACCTCCAGCGCCACCGCGCAGGCCAGCGGATTGCCGCCGAAGGTCGAACCGTGCTCGCCCGGCCGGAACACCCCCAGCACGTCGTCGTCCGCGACCACCGCCGACACCGGCACCACCCCGCCGCCCAGCGCCTTGCCGAGGATGTACACGTCCGGGACGACGTCCTCGTGCTCGCAGGCGAAGGTCCGGCCGGTCCGGCCGAGACCCGACTGGATCTCGTCGGCCATGAAGAGCACGTTCCGCCGGGCCGTCAGCTCCCGCACCCCGCGCAGATAGCCGGCCGGCGGGACCAGCACGCCCGCCTCGCCCTGGATCGGCTCCAGCAGCACCGCCACCGTGTTCTCGGTGACGGCCGCCTCCAGGGCCGTCAGATCGCCGTACGGCACGATCTCGAAGCCCGGCGTGTACGGGCCGAAGTGGTCCCGGGCGTCGTGGTCGGTCGAGAACGACACGATCGTCGTCGTCCGCCCGTGGAAGTTGTTCGCCGCCACCACGATCTTCGCGTGCCCGTCCGGCACGCCCTTCACCTCGTAACCCCACTTCCGGGCCGTCTTCACGGCCGTCTCGACCGCCTCCGCCCCGGTGTTCATCGGCAGCACCCGCTCCTTGCCGCACAGCTCCGCCAGCCGCGTGCAGAACTCGGCGAAGCGGTCGTGGTGGAACGCCCGCGAGGTGAGCGTCACCCGGTCCAGCTGGGCCTTCGCCGCCTCGATCAGCCGGCGGTTGCCGTGCCCGAAGTTCAGCGCCGAATAGCCGGCGAGCATGTCCAGGAAACGACGCCCCTCGACGTCCGTCATCCAGGCCCCCTCCGCGGAGGCGACGACGACGGGCAGGGGGTGGTAGTTGTGGGCGCTGTGCGCGTCCGAGGCAGCGATCTCGTCTTGCGTTCTCGACACGGGATCTCCGATCGTCCTGCGGCCGGGGCTGGGTGTGCCCCCTTTCTTATCGTCGCTCGCATCCCGGACGAAGAAACCTCCGACGACGGCGCGCCCGCTAGTCTGTGAACACGCGCGGCGACTGGCGTACGGGGAACCGACCCCGGGGGAGCCGCGCGCGCTCCACCACACGAGGTGCCGCTCGCCTGGGCATCACGGGAACCGCCCCGCGTCCCGTGCGAACACCTCGCCCGGGACGTCCCGACGTACTCCCGGAGGAACACGTGACCACGCCCCAGCAGACCGCCGGCCACCCCGCGCTCACCGCGGCCGACCCCGAGCTCGCCGCTCTCGTCGGCGCCGAGGAACGGCTCCAGGCCGACACCCTCCGCCTCATCCCGAGCGAGAACTACGTCTCCGCCGCCGTCCTCGAAGCCTCCGGCACCGTCCTCCAGAACAAGTACAGCGAGGGCTACCCCGGCCGCCGCTACTACGAGGGCCAGCAGGTCATCGACCAGGTCGAGACCCTCGCCGTCGAGCGCGCCAAGGCCCTGTTCGGCGTCGACCACGCCAACGTCCAGCCCTACTCCGGCTCCCCGGCCAACCTCGCCGTCTACCTCGCCTTCGCGAAGCCCGGCGACACCGTGATGGGCATGGCCCTGCCCATGGGCGGCCACCTCACCCACGGCTGGGGCGTCTCCGCCACCGGCTCCTGGTTCCGCGGCGTCCAGTACGGCGTCCGCCAGGCTGCAACATCTGAGGGGGGTCTCATCGACTACGACCAGGTCCGCGACCTCGCCCTCGCCGAACGGCCCAAGATCCTCTTCTGCGGCGGCACCGCCCTGCCCCGCACCATCGACTTCGCCGCCTTCGGCGAGATCGCCCGCGAGGCCGGCGCCGTCCTCGTCGCCGACATCGCGCACATCGCCGGCCTGATCGCCGGCGGCGCCCACCCCTCCCCGGTCGGCCACGTCGACGTGATCTCCACGACCACCCACAAGACCCTCCGCGGCCCGCGCGGCGCCATGCTGATGTCCACCGAGGAGCACGCCAAGGCCCTCGACAAGGCCGTCTTCCCCGGCCTCCAGGGCGGCCCGCACAACCAGACCACCGCCGCCATCGCCGTCGCGCTGCGCGAGGCGTCCCAGCCCTCCTTCCGCGACTACGCCCACGCCGTCGTCGCCAACGCCAAGGCCCTCGCCGAAGCCCTCCTCGCCCGCGGCTTCGACCTGGTCTCCGGCGGCACCGACAACCACCTGATCCTGATGGACCTCACCCCCAAGCAGGTCCCCGGCAAGATCGCCGCCAAGGCCCTCGACCGGGCCGGCATCGTCACCAACTACAACACCGTCCCCTACGACCCGCGGAAGCCCTTCGACCCCTCCGGCCTCCGCATCGGCACCCCCTCCCTCACCTCCCGCGGCCTCACCCCGGCCCACATGGACCAGGTCGCCGACTGGATCGACCGCGCCGTCACCGCGGCCGCCACCGAGGACGAGTCCACCCTCGCCAAGATCCGCACCGAGGTCGCCGACCTCATGGCCGCCCACCCGGCCCCCGGCCTCCCCGCCTAGGACCGGCCCCGGACCGCACCCGGGCACCGCCTACCGGACGGAGGCCGCGACCCGCAGCGCCTCCGTCCGGTCCCGTACGCCCTCTAGCCGGAGGGTCAGACCGGACGACGGCCGCACCCACACCAGCGTCGGCCCCGCCGCCCTCACCTCATGGCTCCACCGGCCGTCGGCCGAGGCGAGCGGGAAGGTCAGCCGGTGCGGCTCGGCGAACCAGTACGCCGCCGTCCCGTCCGCGAGCACCACCGGCTCCGGCTGCACCCGTATCGCCTTCACGAAGCCGGGGTCCAGTGCGCCCGGGAACTCGTCCAGCCGCACCACCGCCCCCTCCGCCGTCCGCCAGCAGACGCCGAGCACCGCCCTCGGCGCCCGCCCGGTCACCGCCGTGACCGCCCCGGCCACGCCCTCCGGCAGCAGCGGCGCGAACCCCGCCCGCCGGGCCGCCTCGGCCGCCGGCACCGGATCCGGACACCCCGGCACCTCCGCCGGAGCCACCGGCGGCGCCCCCGGCACGTACTCCACCGCGACCCCGCCCACGCCCAGCCACTCCACCACCGCCGCCCGCACCGGCGGCGTCAGCACCGCCACCACCAGCACCCCGGACAGCGCCGCGAGCAGCGCCCGCCACCGCCGCCGCAGCCACCCCCACCGCTCCCGCTCCGCCTCCGCCACGGCCACCGGCACGGGCACCCGCTCGGCGAGGAGCTGGGCCAGCACCCGCTCGGCCATCGACTCCCCGTCCACGTCCGGCACCCGCAGCGACCGCCCGAGCTCCCGCAGCTCCTCCGGCAGCCCCCCGGCACCCTCGTCCTCACGCACGCCCCTCACCTCCCTCCGCCGTCCCCATCGCCGACCCCAGCCTCTTCAGCGCCCGGCTCAGCCGCGACTTCACCGTCCCCCGCGGCCACCCCAGCGCCTCCGCGGTCTCCGCCTCGTCCAGCTCCAGCAGATAGCGGTGCACCACCACCCGCCGGTGCTCCTCCGGCAGCCCGTCCAGCGCCGCGAGCAGCCGCCGGCGCCGCTCGCCGTCCACCGCCGCCACCGCCGGGTCCGCCGACTCCGGTATCAGCGGCTCGCCCGCGAGCAGCTCCGCCTCCCGCCCCGCCACCGCCCGCTGCCGGCCCGCCGAACGCAGTGTGTTCCTCGTCTCATTGGCCACGATGCTCAGCAGCCACGGCCGGAAGGACGCCCCCTCCCGGAAACTCCCCAGCGAGCGGTACGCCTTGAAGAACGCCGCCTGCACCACGTCCTCGGCCTCCGCGCCCGCCCCGCACGCCACCGCCGCCCGCAGCGCCACCGCCGTGTACGCGCGGACCAGCTCCGCGTACGCCTCCGGCTCTCCGGCGCGCACCCGGGCGATCACGGCGCTCTCGTCGACGACGGCCGAGCCCCCCTCCCGTGTCCTCACACTCTTGGTACACCGGAAGTCCGGGATCGGTTCCCGCACCTGAGAGAATGATGTGCATGGCCTCTGATGCACGTCCCCGCGCGCTCTCCGGAATCCAGCCCACCGCGGGCTCGTTCCACCTCGGCAACTACCTCGGTGCGATCCGGCAGTACGTCGCGCTGCAGGAGACCCACGACGCCTTCTACATGGTCGTCGACCTGCACGCCATCACGGTCCCCCAGGACCCGGCCGAGCTCCGTGCCAACACCCGCTTCGCGGCCGCCCAGCTCCTCGCCGCCGGCCTCGACCCGGAGCGCTGCACCCTCTTCGTCCAGAGCCACGTCCCCGAGCACGCGCAGCTCGGCTGGGTCATGAACTGCCTCACCGGCTTCGGCGAGGCGTCCCGCATGACCCAGTTCAAGGACAAGTCCGCCAAGCAGGGCGCCGACCGCGCCACGGTCGGCCTCTTCACCTACCCGATCCTCCAGGTCGCGGACATCCTCCTCTACCAGGCCACGCACGTGCCGGTCGGCGAGGACCAGCGCCAGCACATCGAGCTGACCCGCGACCTCGCGGAGCGCTTCAACGGCCGCTTCGGCGACACCTTCACCGTCCCGGCGCCGTACATCGTCAAGGAGACCGGGAAGATCTACGACCTCCAGGACCCGACGATCAAGATGAGCAAGTCGGCGTCCACGCCGAAGGGCCTGATCAACCTCCTGGACGACCCGAAGGTCACCGCCAAGAAGGTCAAGAGCGCCGTCACCGACACCGACACGGTGATCCGCTTCGACCCGGAGAACAAGCCCGGCGTCTCCAACCTCCTCGTGATCATGTCCACCCTCACGGACACCGGCATCGCGGACCTGGAGAAGAGCTACGAGGGCAAGATGTACGGCGCCCTCAAGACCGACCTCGCCGAGGTCATGGTGGACTTCGTCACTCCCTTCCGGACCCGCACCCAGGAATACCTGGACGACCCGGAGACGCTGGACTCGATCCTGGCCAAGGGCGCGGAGAAGGCCCGCGCGGTCGCCGCCGAGACGCTGGCGCAGACGTACGAGAAGATCGGCTTCCTGCCCGCGAAGCACTGAGCCGGAGAGCCGGACCACACGAGGTCCGAGGACCCTGGCCATGAGGGTGGTGCAGGCCGCACACTGGCGGCTGCACCACCACACACCGACCCGACCCGGACGACGGAGGAGAACGACGTGGGGACCGTAACGCTCGGCGTTTCGATCGCGGTCCCGGAGCCTCACGGCAGCCTGCTCCAGGAGCGGCGCGCGGGCTTCGGGGATCCCGCCGCGCACGCCATCCCCACCCACGTCACCCTCGTCCCGCCCACCGAGGTCGACCAGGACCGGCTGCCGGAGATCGAGGCGCACCTCGCCGACGTCGCCGCCGACTGTCTCCCCTTCGCGATCCGGCTGAGCGGCACCGGCACCTTCCGCCCGCTCTCCCCGGTGGTCTTCGTCACCCTCGCCGAGGGCACGGCCGGCTGCGACCGGCTGCAGGCCCGCCTCCGCGAGGAGGCCGGCCCGCTCGTCCGCGAGCTCCAGTTCCCCTACCACCCGCACGTCACGGTCGCCCACGGCATCGCCGAGGAGGCCATGGACCGGGCCTACGAGGAACTGGCCGGCTACGAGGCCGCCTGGACCTGCGCCTCCTTCGCCCTCTACGAGCAGGGCGCGGACGGCGTGTGGCGGAAGCTGTACGACTACGAGTTCGGCGGCGGCCGCCCCGTCCCGGCCGTCCCCTCCCAGGGCGGCAGCCCGGTCCGCTCGACCTCCTGAGGCCGTACGGTCACACCGGCAGCCGCCGGTGCAGCGGCCGCGGCACGTGCCGCAGTGCCGACGCCACCAGCCGCAGCGGCCCCGGCACCCACACCGTCTCCGAGCGGCGCCGCAGCCCCAGCTCGATCGCGCCCGCCACCGCCTCCGGGGTGGTCGCCAGCGGGGCCTCCCGCCGCCCCGCCGTCCGCTCCGAGCGCACGAAACCGGGCCGCACCACCATCACGTGCACCCCCGTCCCGTGCAGCGCGTCGCCCAGCCCCTGCGCGAAGACGTCGAGCCCCGCCTTCGACGAGCCGTAGATGAAGTCGGCCCGGCGCCCCCGCTCGCCCGCCACCGACGACAGCACCACCAGCGAACCGTGCCCCTGCGCCTGGAGCGCGCCCGCGCACACCAGCGCCGCCGAGACGGCTCCCGTGTAGTTGGTCTGCGCGACCCGCACCGCCGCGGCCGGATCGGACTCGTCGCGCGCCTGGTCGCCGAGGACCCCGAAGGCCAGCAGCACCAGGTCGACGTCGCCCTCGGCGAAGACCCGCCCGAGCCGCTCCGCGTGGACGTCCGTGTCCAGGGCGTCGAAGGGCACGACGTGCACCTCCGCGCCCAGCGCGCGCAGCGACCCGGCGGCCGCCGCCAGCTCGGGGGAGGGGCGGCCGGCCAGCCAGACCGTACGGGTGCGGCGGGCGATCAGCCGGCGCGCGGTGGCCAGCCCGATGGCGGACGTGCCGCCGAGCAGCAGCAGGGACTGGGGGGCACCGAAGGCGTCCTTCACGACGCATCACTCCTGAACGGTTCAGAGGCCGAGACGGCGGGAGAGGTCCGAGCGGAACGCGGACCCGGGGTCGAGGGAGGCCCGCAGCTCCTGGAAGGCGGCGAGGCGCGGGTACATGACGGGGAGCAGCGCGGGCCGCAGCCGGGCGTCCTCGGCGAGGCAGACCCGCCCGCCGGCCGCCGCCACCCGCTCGTCGAGGACGTCGAGGAAGCGCCCGAGCCCGCGCGCCCCGGCGGGCACGTCGACGGTCAGGCACCAGCCGTGCACCGGGAACGCCAGCGGGCCCGCCCCGTCCGCGTGCACCCGCTCCACGCGCGCGTGCCGGGCGCCGCGGACGGGGGAGCGCCGGTCGGCCAGCAGCGCCAGGATCCCGCGCAGCGCCTCCTCGCGCCCCTCCGGCACGGCGCACCGGTACCGCACGAACGCGCCCCCGGAGCCGTACGCCGGGACCACGCGCGCGCGTGCCAGCCCCGGCAGCGGCCGCAGCCCGCCCGACCGCGTCCCCGGGAGGGCCGGCACCCCGAGGAAGGACGACACCGGGAAGGACGGCGGGGCCAGCGGGGCGCGGCGGGCCCGGTGCCCCCGGGGCAGAGCGGCGTACGGGACCGGCGCGGCGGTCGTGAGGACGGCGCGGCCCCGCCCGGCCGGCTCGACCCGGGCGCGCGCGTACGGCTCCCGGGGCGCGCCGGCGCCCGTCCAGTGGGCCAGCAGCGCGTCGACGTCCCGGAAACGGGCGGTCCGTTCGCGCAGGTACGCCGTCTCGACCGGCCGCACCGCCAGCGTCGCCGACAGGACCACCCCGGTGAGGCCGAGCCCGCCGACGGTCGCGTCGAAGAGCGGCTCGCCGCGCCGGACGGTCCTGGACTCCCCGTCGGCGCCGAGGAGTTCGAGCGCGACGACCCCGGTTCCGTACCCCGAGGCGATCGCCCCGCCGACCGTCCACGGGCCGGCGCCGGTCCGCGGATACAGGCCGAGCGGCAGCAACGCCCGGGCCAGCGCGCCCAGTTCCGTACCGGCCTCGCAGACCACCAGGCCCGCCGCCCCGTCCAGGCCGCGGATCCGGTCGAGCGTGGCCAGGTCCAGGACGGTCCCGCCCGCGTTCTGCGCCGCGTCGCCGCCGGACCGGCCCCGGCCACGGGCGACCGCGCCGCGCGGCCCCCGCCGGAGGACGGCCCCGGCGGCCTCGGCCGCCGAGCGGGGGCGGGCCAGCAGCGCGAGCGAGGGCGCGGTGCGCCCGGCGCCCGTGAGGGGCACGAAGTCGTCGTCCAGGACGAGGGGTTCGACAGCCATGGGAGTGAAGGTATCGCCGCGTCTGTCGCTTATGCCGGTATTGCCGTGCTCCGACGCGCGGTGTCGGTCCCCACCCACCGCCCGCCCCCGGGGGATCCTCGACCCATGGACTGGCTGACCAAGCTCCCCGTCATCGGCCCCTGGGTCGCCCGGCTCATGAAGACGCACGCATGGCGCTCCTACGAGCGCCTCGACGAGGTGCACTGGAGCAGGCTCGCCGCCGCCATCACCTTCCTCTCCTTCCTCGCCCTCTTCCCGCTGATCACCGTCGCCGCCGCGATCGGCGCCGCGCTGCTCACCGACGACCAGCTCGCCCGCATCGAGGAGAAGCTCTCCGACCAGGTCCCCGGCATCTCCGACCAGCTCGACATCGGCGGGCTCGTCGCCAACGCCGGCACCGTCGGCCTCGTGGCCGGCGCCCTGCTGCTCTTCACCGGCATCGGCTGGATCGGCTCGATGCGGGACTGCCTCCGCGCCGTCTGGGGCCTCGACGACACCGACGAGGGCAACCCGGTGCTCCGCAAGGGCAAGGACGCCGTCATCCTCGTCGGCCTCGGCGGCGTCGCCCTCTGCTCCCTCGCCGCCTCCTGGCTCGGCTCCACCGCCGTCGGCTGGAGCGCCGACCGGCTCGGCATCTCCGGCGGCGGCGCCGGCGGCGTCCTGCTCCAGGGCGCGGCCGTGCTCGTGGCGATGAGCGCCGACTTCCTGATCCTGCTGTACGTCCTCAAGCTGCTGCCGGGCGTCGACCCGCCGCGCCGCCGGCTCGTGGTCGCCGCGCTGATCGCCGCGGCCGGCTTCGAACTCCTGAAGCTGCTGCTCGGCGGCTACATGCGGGAGGTCGCGGCGAAGTCGATGTACGGCGCCTTCGGCGTGCCGGTGGCGCTGCTCCTGTGGATCAACTTCACCGCGAAGCTCCTGCTGTTCTGCTCCGCGTGGACGGCGGTGGGATCGCTCGGAACCTCCGCTACGGAGTCACGTCCGACCTCGAGTCCGACTCCGGCTCCGACGTCGAGTCCGACTCCGGAGCCGGATCGTCGGCGAGAGGACGGGGACGAGGACGGTTCCGGGGACGGCGAAGACGCCCGGCGCCGTCCGCCGCGGGCCAGCGACGGTTGACCAGGAAGACCGCGGCCGCGACCAGCACCAGCACCCCGCCCGCGATGGCGAGCGCGATCCCGACCCCGCCCGAGCCCTCCTCGGAGGCGGCCGCGACGGCCGGCCCGCCCGTCTCCGGAAGCTCCTTGCCCGGCGCGGGCGCGCCCGACTCCGTACCGCCCACCGGACGGGCCGACGGGCGCGCGTCCTTCGGCGGCACCAGCTCACCCACCGGCGTCACCTTCCCGGACGCCGCGAACCCCCAGTCGAGCAGCCGCGCGGCCTCCTTGTAGACCGCGTGCTGCTCCTTCGACGAGGGGTTCATGACCGTCACGAGCAGCACCCGCCCGTTCCGCTCGGCGACCCCGGTGAAGGTGGCGCCCGCGTGCGTGGTGTTGCCGTTCTTCACCCCGGCGATGCCCGGGTACGGGGCGATGCCGAAGTCGCCGGTCAGCAGCCGGTTGGTGTTCTGGATCTCGAAGGTCTCGCGCTTCTTGCCCGGCTTCGCCTCGCCGGGGAAGGCCGCGCGCGGGGTCGCCGCGTACTCCCGGAAGTCCGCCTTCTGCATCCCGCTGCGGGCGATCAGCGTCAGGTCGTACGCCGACGAGACCTGCCCCGGGGCGTCGTAGCCGTCCGGCGACTTGACGTGGGTGTCGAGCGCCTGGAGCTCGACCGCGTGCGCGTTCATCTCGGCCACGGTCTTCGTCAGGCCCTGGTTCATCTGCGTCAGGACGTGCACGGCGTCGTTCCCGGAGCGCAGGAAGACCCCCAGCCACAGGTCCCGGACCGTGTAGGTCTGCTTCTCCTTTATCCCGACGAGGCTGGAGCCCTCGCCGAGCCCGGCCAGATCCTGCGCGGTGACCAGACGGGTCTGCTTCTTGTCCTCGAACTTCGGCAGCAGGGTGTCCGCGAAGAGCATCTTCAGCGTGGACGCGGGCGCGAGCCGCCAGTGCGCGTTGTGCGAGGCCAGCACCGCGCCGCTCTCCGCGTCCGCCACGATCCACGACCGCGCCGACAGCTCCTTCGGCAGCACCGGCGCCCCGGTCCCGAGCTTCACCTGGGTCCCCGGCAACCCCAGCAGCACCCCGCCGACCGACGACATGTTCGGCGGCGGCTTCGGCTGGGCCGACGCCGTGGCCGTGGGCGTGGCCGTCGGCGTACCCCCCGGCTTCACCGGCTCGTCCGCGTGAGCGGGCCCGGAGGTGATCGCGAGCGGAAGCAACAGCGCGGCGGCGACCGCACCAGCGGTCTTCTTCGAAGCAGACACGATCGAGAACGTACAGGCACGACCCCCCGATCCGAACCCCGCGGTCCCCTTCCCCCGCCCCTCTCCACCCGGACGCGGGCCCCCGGGCGCCGACGGCGATACTGAGCCCATGAAGCTCAGCCGCCGCGTCTCCTGGTTCCTGCTCGCGTTCGGAGTCTGGAGCTGGTTCATCTGGATCACTTTCGTCAAGAATCTCTGGAACGACGGGAGCGGTCTCGCCTTCGACGACGCCGGGGACCCGACGGCCTACTTCTGGGTCCATCTGCTGCTCGCCGTGACGTCCTTCGTCCTGGGGACGGTGATCGGCGTGATCGGGTTGCGCGGGGTGCGCGCCTCCCGCCGCTCCTCCGACTGACACAAGAGAGGTACCGGGCGTGATCGCCTTCCTGCCCTTCCTGGTCGTGGTCCTCGCGCTGCTCGGCGCGGTCCACTGGTACGTGTGGCGCCGCCTGGTCCGGGACGTCACCGCGCCCGGCGGCCGGGCCCGGCGCCTCGGCACGGCCCTGGTGGTCGTGCTGCCGCTGCTCTCCGTCGCCGCGCTGGCCTCCGGGCGGGCCGGGGTGCCCTTCGTGGTCCAGCAGGTGGTGGCCTGGCCCGGGTTCCTGTGGCTGGCGCTGCTGCTGTACGTGGTGCTGGCGCTGGTCGTCGGCGAGGCCGTGCGGCCGGTGCTGAACCGGGTGCTCGCCCGGCGGGCCGCCGCCACCGCCCCCGCCGCCGCGCCGGTGGCCGTCCCGGCGCCCGCGCCCGTTCCCGTACCCGCTCCGGAGAGCGCGCGGGAGACCGAGACCCAGACCGAGACCCAGACCGAGACCCAGGCCGAGGCCGAGGCCGAGACCGAGCCGGTGGGGGTCGCGGAAGCGCCAGCGTCCGACGTGTCGCGGCGGCTCTTCGTGTCCCGGGTCGTCGGCGGGGCGGCCGTCGCCGTCGCCGCCGGGACCGTGGCGAACGGGGCGTACGGGGTGCTGCGCGGGCCCCGGGTGAAGCGGGTGACCGTGCCGCTGGCCAAGCTGCCGCGGGCCGCGCACGGATACCGGATCGCGGTCGTCTCCGACATCCACCTCGGGCCGATCCTCGGACGCGCCCACTCGCAGCGGATCGTGGACACGATCAACGCCACCCAGCCCGATCTGATCGCCGTCGTCGGCGACCTCGTCGACGGCTCCGTGGCGGACCTCGGCTCCGCCGCCGAGCCGCTGGCGCAGCTGCGCGCCCGGCACGGCTCCTTCTTCGTCACCGGCAACCACGAGTACTTCTCCGGCGCCGACGCCTGGGTCGACCACGTCCGCGAGCTCGGCCTGCGCCCGCTGCGGAACGAACGCCTGGAGATCGCCGCCGGGTTCGACCTGGCCGGCGTGGACGACGTGGCCGGCGAGAGCGAGGGGCAGGGTCCGGACTTCGGCCGGGCGCTCGGCGACCGCGACCGGTCCCGGGCGGCCGTCCTCCTCGCCCACCAGCCGATCGTGATCGACGACGCCGTCGCCCACGGGGTGGACCTCCAGCTCTCCGGTCACACCCACGGCGGCCAGCTCTGGCCGGGCAATTTCCTCGCCGAACTCGCCAATCCGACCGTGGCCGGGCTCGAACGGTACGGGGACACCCAGCTGTACGTCTCCCGCGGCGCCGGCGCGTGGGGGCCGCCGGTAAGGGTGGGCGCGCCGTCCGACATCACCGTCGTCCAACTCGCCTCGAAGCAGGCGTAATCGGGACGGAAACGGAGAGTGTCACTCCCTGCGCCGGGGTCGATACGTGCTGCTCATCGACTTAAATTCGCATTTCCCGGACATATGCATGCCGTGTGAAGATTTCCTCTTCCCCATGTGAAACCCGTGTGATTGGGTGGCGCAAACGCGACGATTCGGGGGCCGTCGCTCTTTGGGGTTTTTGCACGAAAAAAAGGAAGCACGGCAATGCGGTCGACGGTCCGTCTCCGGATCCTCATCACTTGTGGAGTACTGGTGGCCGCGGGGGTGGGGGGCTGGCAACTCCTGCCCTCCGACGAGGGCCGTACCGACCCGATCCCCGTCGGCACCACCGACGAGGTCACCTCGCTCGACCCGGCCGGCGCCTACGACGCCGGCTCGTGGGCGATGTACAGCAACGTCTACCAGTCGCTGCTGACGTTCAAGCCGGGCTTCACCACCCCCACCCCGGACGCCGCCGAGAGCTGCAAGTTCGTGGGCGACAGGCTCACCACGTACCAGTGCGTCGTCCGCGGCGACCTCACCTTCCCCAGCGGGCGCAAGGTGACGGCCGAGGACGTCAAGTACTCCTTCGACCGGATGCTGAAGATCAAGGCGGAGGTCGGCCCCGCGCCGCTCTTCCCGACCCTGAAGGACGTGCGGGCCGACGGCCAGACCGTCACCTTCAACCTCAGCGCCCGGGACGCCACCTTCCCGCTGAAGCTGGCCACCGGCGCCGGCTCGATCATCGACCGCGACCGCTACCAGGCCGACACCCTCCGCGAGGACAACGGCGTCGACGGCACCGGCCCGTACGTCCTCAAGGAGTACAAGCCGGGCGAGAGCGCCCTCCTGGAGCCCAACCCGAAGTACCGGGGCGCGCTCGCCGGGACGGGCCGACCGGTCCGCGTGAAGTACTTCAAGCAGTCCGAGGAGCTGGCGAACGCCTGGAAGTCCGGCGACGTGCAGGTGACGCACCGCCAGCTCCCGCCGTCCTTCGTGGAGAACCTGGACACCAACGGCGGCACCCGGCTCACCGAGGCGGAGAGCGCCGAGATCCGCAACATCGTCTTCAACACCCGCTCCGACTCGCCGATGGGCGAGAAGGCGGTGCGGCAGGCGGTCGCGGCGGTCCTCGACCGCCCGGACATCACCACCGGCGCCTACAAGGGCACGGTCGAGCCGCTGTACTCGCTGATCCCGCAGGGCTTCGTCGGGCACAGCACGGCCTTCTACGACCGCTACCCGTCGCCCGACGCGAAGAAGGCGAAGAAGCTGCTGCGGGACGCCGGTGTGCAGACCCCGGTCGCGTTCACCTTCGGCTACCGCCAGGACGCCACGTACAAGGCCGAGACCGCGCTCATCAAGAAGCAGCTGGAGGAGACCGGCCTGTTCGAGGTGAAGGTGGTGGAGGCCGACTGGCAGAACTTCCAGAAGGGCTACACCAGCGGCGCCTACGACGCCTACACCGTCGGCTGGCTCCCCGACTTCCCCGACTCGGACAGCTTCACGGCCCCGCTCGTCGGCACCGGGAACACCCTGGACAACGGCTACTCCAGCAAGACCGTCGACAAGCTGATCAAGGACACCCAGCAGTTCGACGACCGCTCCCGGACCACCGGCGACTTCAAGTCGATCCAGGAGCACGTCGCCCAGGACGTGCCGCTGATCCCGCTCTGGCAGAAGAACGACTACGTCCTCGCCACCGAGGCCGTCGGCGGCTCGCAGAACCTCTCCGACGGCACCGGCATCTGGCGCCTGTGGGAGCTGTCCTGGCTCTGACGGTCAGCCCTTCGTCGGGGCGGTCCTGCGGGGCCGTCCCGACGCCGCCATCCCGGCCGCCGTCGGCATGAAGTCGGCGAGCAGCTCGTGGGTCTCCTTGACCAGCGGGCGCAGGATCCGGAAGCGGGAGAGCGAGATCGCCCGCGCGGTCACCGGCGCCAGCCGCTCCACCAGCCGCCGGCTGTTGGCGGCGCCCTCGGAGCGGTCGTACACCCAGAACAGCACCAGGCCCATCTGCTGGAGCCACAGCAGCTGCGGCAGCGCCTCGGAGAGCTCGGGGTCGACCTTCACCGCGGCGCCGGAGATCACCCGGCGGTGCACCTCGATGGCCGCCTCGCGCGGCCCCTCCGACTCGGGCGAGAACGGCGAGAGCGGGCTGTCCGGGTCGGCCGCGTTCTTGAAGAACTGGGCCGCGAACTCGTGGTACGGCTCCGCGATGTCGAGCCAGGCGAGGAGGACGCCCCTGATGCGGGCGACCAGTTCCTTCTCGTCGCCCTCCAGGACCGGCCGGACGGCGGCCTGGTGCTCCTCGGCGATCCGGTCGTAGAAGCCCTGGACCAGGTGCTCCTTGGACGCGAAGTAGTAGTAGGCGTTCCCGACCGAGACCCCGGCCTCCTGGGCGATCGCCCGCATGGTGGTCTTGTCGTACCCCCGCTCCCGGAAGAGCCGCAGCGCGGTCTCCAGGATGAGCGTCCGGGTCTGCTCGCTCTTCGGGGCCTTCGGAGCGTCCTGGTCCTTCGGAGCGACCAGGGCCTTCGGGGCGACCGGGGCCTTCTTCTCTTCCTTCGCGTCCTTCACGGGGCCGAGCCTAGCCGGGCGCGCCGGGCAGGTCGCAGTGCCCGTCCTGGCAGCCGGAGCCCTCCGCGCCCTTGAGCGCCTCCCGCCACTTCGCGGCGGCGAGGACGGCGGCGCGGGCGAAGGGCTGCCCGGCGGGGGTGGCGAGCCAGTGGGCCCTGGGCCGGTGTTCGGCCAGCGCCCAGAGGCAGACGATCCAGGCGGCCGAGGCCCGGTAGACCTGGCCCCGGTCCCCGACCACGGTGATCTCCCGCAGGGTGGCGGTGTGGTCGAGGTCGGGGAAGAGCTGCCGGGCCCGCTGCGAGCCGGCCGGGACCAGGTCGAGCGGCACGAGCTGCCGCTGGCGCAGCAGCCAGTGCCTGAGGTGGACGCAGAGCGGGCAGTCGGCGTCGTACAGCACGGTCAGCCGTCCCACGGGGGCCGTGGGGGGTGTGGGCGTCGTGGGCGTCACGGGGTGCGCCGGGGTCGACACGGTGGTCACGCCTGCGGCGCGGGCGGGGCCCAGGGGCCGTTCTTGGGGGCGGCGGTCCAGCCCTGCGGGGCGACGGGCGGGATCTGTTCGCGCTCCATGACGCCGCGGCGGCGGATCCTGTTGAGCACGTAGACGTTGCCGAGGTGCATCACGCCGAGGACGAGGAGGACGACGCCGAGCTTGACGGAGAGGGCCTCGAAGAGCGCCCGGGCGTCGAGGACGGCCGCGTCCTGGCTCAGGTACAGGGCGACGAAGCCGAAGTTGACGAGGTAGAAGCCGACCACCAGGAGGTGGTTGACGGCGTCCGCGAGCTTCTCGTTCCCGTGCAGCACGTCGGAGAGGAAGAACCTTCCGTTACGGCTGAGGGTGCGGCCGACCCAGATGGTCAGGGCCACGCCGATCAGCAGGTAGGCGATGTACGCGACGACAGTGAGGTCCATGCCCCACGCTCCCTTGAACGCGTTCAAATGCTGGCAGGCATGACTGTAGGCCCGCTCTTGAACGCGTTCAAGTCGGTGGTCGAAAGAAGTGGCCCGCGGGGTCGGCGGCGCCTAGAGTCACGCGGGTGACGCTCTCTCATGACTCGGCCGGCACCGGCCCCCAGACCGTCGTCCTGCTGCACTCCGGGGTCTGTGACCGCCGGATGTGGGACGGACAGTTCCACGCCCTCGCCGAGGCCGGGCACCACGTCGTCCGCTGCGACCTCCGCGGCTTCGGCGAGACCCCCGTCGACGCCCCGCACGTCCACGCCGACGACGTCCGGGACCTCCTCGACCACCTCGGCGTCGAGCGGGCCGTCCTCGTCGGCTCCTCCTTCGGCGGCGAGGTCGCCCTGGAGGTCGCCGTCCG
Source organism: Streptomyces sp. NPDC058955 (assembly GCF_042741435.1). Classification (NCBI taxonomy): domain Bacteria; kingdom Bacillati; phylum Actinomycetota; class Actinomycetes; order Kitasatosporales; family Streptomycetaceae; genus Streptomyces; species Streptomyces sp. NPDC058955. The sequence goes on from NZ_JBHYKM010000020.1 coordinate 16,287, forward strand.
TCACCCCGAGCGGGTCGCCGCGCTCACCCTGCTCTGCGCCGCCGCCCCCGTCGACCACGAGGCCGGACCAGAACTCCGCGCCTTCTTCACCGAGGAGAACGCCCTCCTCGACGCCGGCGACCTGGACGCCGCCACCGCCCTCAACGTCGAGCTGTGGCTCGGCCCCCACGCCGACGACGCGGCCCGCGCCCTCGTCCACACCATGCAGCGCCGCGCCTTCGAGCTCCAGCTCGGCGCCCCCGACGAGCACGACGCCCAGCCCTCCGGCGTCACCGAGGACGACCTCAGGACGATCGCCGTGCCCGCCCTCGTCGTCTCCGGCGCGCACGACGTCCCCGACTTCCGCGCCATCGCCGAGAAGACCGCCGCCCTCCTCCCGGCCTCCCGCCGCGTCGTCCTCGACTGGGCCGGCCACCTGCCGTCCCTGGAACGCCCCGAGGAGACCCTCCGCCTCCTCCTCGACCACCTCGCCGGACTCACCACCCCCGCCGCAGCCGGGCGGTGACCGCCGGGTCGGTGATCTCGTCGTCGGCGGCCAGCAGGAACGCCTTCGCCAGGATCACCGACAGCATCCCGCCGTCCTCCTCGAACGGCAGGAACACCTTCGCCGCCCGCCCGGCCGCCCGCGAACGGTCCGCCGTCACCGGCAGATAGACCTCCGAGGGCTCCATCAGCACGTTCCCCGAGCCCAGATGGATCCGGTACGCGCCCATCCTGCCCCGCACCCGTAGGAACCGGTCCGTCAGCTCCGCCCGGTCCGCGATCGGGGTCCGCGGCAGCAGCCGGGCCAGCGTCTCCCGCCGCACCCGCGCCGCCTCGCCCAGCTCCCCGAAGCCCCAGCGCATCCAGTAGTCGCCGTACCGCCGGTCCTCGCCCCGGTCCTGCCAGTCCGGGTCCGCACCGACCGACGCCACCCCCACGAACAGGTCCACGTCCCGCAGCGCCTCCGACAGCACCAGCGCCGGCACCTCCGCCAGCGGTGCCGCCTCCCACGGGCCCTTCGGCCCCGCGGCGCCCTCCCGCCGCTCGAACCGCACCTGATCGGTCGCGCAGCAGACGGCGCCCCCGTCCGAGGACACCCCCTCGCCGGCCAGGTCCACGAAGAACCGGGCCCGCCACCGCGTCCCCTCCGCCGCCGGCAGCTCGCCCGGCGCGGGCAGCTCCTTCACCATCTCGGAGGACTCCCCGCCGGTGAAGAGCCCCAGATGCCTCCCCGCCCACCCCCGGGCCGTCATCAGCGCCCGCGCCTGCCCGTACCGCAGCACGTGCCCCGCGAAGCGGTTCGAGTACGAGGCGGTCTCCCGCTCCGCCGGAGTCAGCGGATACACCTCCCGGAACACCTGCCGGAACGGCTGCCGCCCCTCCCGGTCGAGCAGCGCCGCCCGCCACTCGGCGACCTCCCCGTCCCCGGCCCGCAGCGGATGCCACAGCCGCAGCCGGTCGCCCTCCCCGACCGGCCGCGCGGTGCCGTCCGCCGCCGCCAGCGCCCAGCCGCCGCCGGCCGCCCGCTCCGGCAGCCCGGCCGTCCAGCCGCCGGCGCCGTCCCCGGCCTCCCACACCAGCGCCCGCGCCACGGCCCCGGTCACCGGATGGTCCGTGTAGTACCGCCGCCAGTCCCCGGCCGGCCAGGTCGTGCCCGCCGCCAGGTGCTCCTCCAGCCGGGCCCGCTCCTCCGCCAGCAGCGCCGACAGCTTCCGCAGCCCCGCCCTGACCTCCTTCAGCTCCTCGGCACGCGCCTCCCGCACCTCCTTCGGCGCGCTCTTCAGGAGCCTCCCCTCCGGGCCCCTGAAGGAGAGCAGCGCCGTGCCCGGCTCCCGTACCGCCAGCTCCGCCGTGTACGCCCCCAGCGCCACCTCCCGCGCCCCGCCGCCGTCCAGCCCGAGCGCCGGCACGGCCCGCTCCCGCAGCATCGACGCGGTCACCCCCGCCCGCGCGGAGACCGCCTCCCGGGCGCGTGCGATGCCCTTCACCACGGTCCGGTTGACCACCCGCCGCGGCAGCCGGCCCAGCTCGGCGACGGCCTCCTCGGCCCGGTAGGCCGGGAACTCACCGAGCACCGCGACGGCCGCCGTCGCCATCGGCTGGCTGCGGCACATGCCCCCGTGCCCGCCGAGCCCCGTCCCGGCGTGCAGCGCCACCGCCCCCACCAGCGGCACCACCCACTCCTCCCGGACGTCCAGCGCGGCCCACAACAGGCCCCGGACCAGCGAGGTGTTGGCGGCGCTCGCCAGCGTCGGGATCCCCATCCCGACCGGGTCCGGGTCGTTCACCCGGTGCGCGGCCTGGTCGGTGACCCCCTCCAGGAGCAGCCGCACCACCTCCGCGCCCCGCTCGGCACCGGCCAGCAGCTCCGCCGCGCGCCTGCGCCAGACCCGGGTGGCGCGCGGCTTGTCGAGCAGCGCGCAGTGCGCCAGGAACGCGGCGACCCCGGGCCCCGCGAGCGGCTCCGCGTGCGCCGCCCGCATCCTCGGGCCGTACTCGTCGAAGCCGTCCAGGACGTGACGGGGCAGCAGGCCGGGGTCCACCCGTGTCTCGCGCGCGAGCAGGGCGTCCAGCCGGTCGCGCAGCAGGCTGAACCCGTCCTGGGAGAAGCCGCGCAGGCCCTCGGCGATCCGGCGCAGGGTCCGGACGTGGGACCGCGAGAAGTCCCCCGCCTGCTCGCAGGCCGCCACCGCGAGCGGCACCAGGGCGGTGAAGTCCGCGCGGAGTTCGTGCGGGGCCACGCCCGCCTCGCCGCCCAGGATCCGGGACAGCAGGAGGTCCGCCTCGTCGGCCGACCAGCCGAGGTCCCGGCGGGCCAGCCCGGCGAGCGCCGCCGCCACCGTCTGCCCGCCCTTCCCGCGGCAGGCGCGCAGGTGCAGGGCGAGCGCGGCCTCCCGCAGCTCCGCCCCCTCCAGTCCGTCCAGCAACGCCCGCAGCGCGTCCGGCCCTTCGGCCGTCGCCCGCCCCACCGCCTCGCCCATGGCCTTCGCCGGGCCCGTGATCCCCACCATGTCGACCACGGTAGGTCCCGCCACTGACAACGCCTCAGCGCACGGTGCGCACCCCCGGTACCAGGGCCGTCGCCAGGCAGCAGCCGCCGACCAGGACGGCCGCCGCGACCAGCGGGACGGCCGGGCCCCAGACGTCGGCGGCGAGGGGCGCCAGGGCGTAGCCGACGGGCATCGCGGCCAGCGACAGGAGCCAGTCGTACGAGACCACCCGGGCCAGGACCTGTTCGGGGACCGCGCGCTGGACGACGGTGTCCCAGACGGGGGAGAGGAAGCCGAGCCCGGCCTGCGCGAGCCCGTAGGCGGCGACGACGGCCGGGGCGGGGGCGTCCGCGGCGAGCAGCAGCAGCGGGAGCGCGTAGCTCGCGAGGGCGAGGTTGGCGGTGAGGACGGGGCGGGAGGGCTTGAGGCGGTCGGCGAGGAGCGAGCCGGCCAGCAGTCCCACCGCGCCGGTCTGGAGCAGCAGCACCCAGGTGCCGGCGCCGCCGAGCCGGTCGACGGCGATCGCGGGGCCGAGGGTCATGAGGACGGCGGCGGCGCCGTTCCAGGCGCTGTGCGCGACGAGGCTGGTCCAGTACCAGTCGCGGGACCTGACCTCCCGCCAGCCCTCGCGCAGGTCGGCGGTGAAGGAGCGGCGGGGGATCGGCACCCGGTCGATCCGCAGGGCGGCGAGGAGCGCGGCGCTGACCGCGAAGGAGACGGCGTCGAGGACGAAGGCCCAGCCGGGGCCGACGGTGAGGACGAGCGCGCCGGCGAGCGCGGGCCCGGCCACGCGCGTGGCGCTGTTGGCGATCCCCATGGCGGCGTTGGCGCGGGCGAGTGCCTCCGGGGCCACGGAGCCCTTGACCAGCGGGGAGCCGGTCGGCATGGCGAAGGCCCCGGCGGCGCCGCCGACGGCCGAGGCGGCGGCGATCAGCCACAGGGTGGGGCTGCCGCCGAGGAGCTGGAGGCCGACGAGGAGCTGGGCGGCGCAGCGGACGAGGTCCATGGCGAGGGCGATGGTCCGGGCGTCGAAGCGGTCGGCGAGCACGCCGCCGACCGGCAGCAGCAGCAGTTTCGGCACCATCGCGGCCGCGAGCACCAGCGCGAGCGCGCCGGTGGATCCGGTGGCCTCCAGGACGGCGAGGGCGAGGGCGGCGGGGATGGCGGCGTCGCCGGTGAGCGAGAGCACCCGCCCGGTGAAGAGCAGGCGGAAGGAGCGGGTGCGGAGCGGATGGCGGACGGCGGGCGGGGCGGTGGCGGCAGGCGGCATGACCGCAGAGTATTTCGGTGCCGAATAATTCGGCAACGAAATATCCTTGCCGGGCGGGGCCGGGACCCGCACGTACGATCACCCCATGAACCAGCCGGACCCCGCAGCGCCCCAGGAGCAGGACTGGACCGACGGCCACGTGGCCCGCTGGCAGCCCGTGCTGCCCGATCTCGACCCCGTCGTCGAGGGCGCGGTCACCCGGATGAAGAAGCTCTCGGTCTACCTCCGCCGGGTCCGCGAACAGTCCCTCGTCGACTTCGACCTCGAACGCCACGAGTTCGACACCCTGCACAAGCTGGCCGGCCGCGGCGGCTCCGCCGCCCCCTCCGAACTGGCCCAGGACCTCGACCTGGCCCCCGCCTCGGTCACCGGCCGCCTCGACGCCCTGGAGAAGCGCGGACTCGTCCGGCGCACCCCCTCCACCACCGACCGCCGCCGGGTCGTCGTCGGGCTCACCGACGCCGGCCGCACCACCTGGCTCGGCGCGATGGACGTCCTCGGCCACGAGGAGGAGCGCCTCCTCGGCGTCCTCACCCCCGCCGAACGCACCACCCTCAACGACCTGCTCCGCCGCGTCATGCTCGCCGCGGAGGCGGACCCGGCCGCCCCGCACTGGCACGGCTGACCCCGCCGGCAGACGGCGAAGGCCCCGCCTCCCGGAGGAGACGGGGCCTTTCCGCGTACCGCGAAGGCTAGAAGCGACGCGTGATCAGCGCGCGCTTCACTTCCTGGATCGCCTTGGTGATCTCGATGCCGCGCGGGCAGGCGTCCGTGCAGTTGAACGTGGTGCGGCAGCGCCACACGCCGTCCTTGTCGTTCAGGATCTCCAGGCGCTGCTCGCCGCCCTCGTCGCGCGAGTCGAAGATGAAGCGGTGCGCGTTGACGATCGCGGCCGGACCGAAGTACTGGCCGTCGTTCCAGAAGACCGGGCAGGACGACGTGCACGCGGCGCACAGGATGCACTTGGTGGTGTCGTCGAAGCGCTCGCGGTCCTCGGGGGACTGCTTGCGCTCGCGGGTCGGCTCGTTCCCCTTGGTGATGAGGAACGGCATGACGTCGCGGTACGCCTGGAAGAAGGGCTCCATGTCGACCACGAGGTCCTTCAGCACCGTGAGGCCCTTGATGGGCTCGACGGTGATCGGCTTCTCGGGGTTGATGTCCTTGATCAGCGTCTTGCAGGCGAGCCTGTTCTTGCCGTTGATCCGCATCGCGTCCGAGCCGCAGATGCCGTGCGCGCAGGAGCGACGGAAGGTCAGCGTGCCGTCCAGGTCCCACTTGATCTTGTGGAGACCGTCGAGCACACGCTCCTTCGGGTCGATCTCGACCTGGAAGTCCTCCCAGACCACCGCGTCCGAGACCTCGGGGTTGAAGCGGCGGATCCGGAAGGTGACCGTGATGTACGGGGAGGCGGCGGACTCCGCCTCGACCTTGTCCAGAACGGGGGTAGCCATCAGTACTTACGCTCCATCGGCTGGTAGCGGGTCTGGACGACCGGCTTGTAGTCGAGACGGACGGAGTCGGAGCCGTCCTCGCCGACCTCGCGGTACGCCATCGTGTGGCGCATGAAGTTGACGTCGTCGCGGTTCGGGTAGTCCTCGCGGTAGTGACCGCCGCGGGACTCCTTGCGCGCCAGGGCCGAGACGGCCATGACCTCGGCCAGGTCGAGCAGGTTGCCCAGCTCGATGGCCTCCAGGAGGTCGGTGTTGAAGCGCTTGCCCTTGTCCTGGATGGACACGTTCTTGTAGCGGTCGCGCAGCTCGGCGATCTTCTCGACGGCCGTCTTGATGGTCTGCTCCGTGCGGAACACCATCACGTTGGCGTCCATCGTCTCCTGGAGCTCGCGGCGCAGGTCGGCGACCCGCTCGGTGCCCGTGGAGTTGCGCAGGTTCTCGATCTGCGCGACGACCTGGGCCTCCGGGTTCTCCGGCAGCTCGACGTAGTCGTGCTTGTGGGAGTACTCGGCGGCGGCGATGCCCGCGCGGCGGCCGAAGACGTTGATGTCGAGCAGCGAGTTGGTGCCGAGGCGGTTGGCGCCGTGCACCGACACGCAGGCGACCTCGCCGGCCGCGTACAGACCCGGGACGACGGTGGTGTTGTCCGCCAGGACCTCACCCTCGACGTTGGTCGGGATGCCGCCCATGGCGTAGTGCGCGGTGGGCTGGATCGGGATCGGGTCCGTGTACGGCTCGATGCCGAGGTACGTACGGGCGAACTCGGTGATGTCCGGGAGCTTGGCGTCGAGCTGCTCCGGCGGGAGGTGCGTCAGGTCCAGGTAGACGTGGTCGCCCTCGGGACCGCAGCCGCGGCCCTCGCGGATCTCCGTGTAGATGGAGCGCGAGACGACGTCACGGGACGCGAGGTCCTTCATGACCGGCGCGTACTTCTCCATGAAGCGCTCGCCGTCCTTGTTGCGGAGGATGCCGCCCTCACCGCGGGCGCCCTCCGTCAGCAGGATGCCCATGCGCCAGATGCCCGTCGGGTGGAACTGGAAGAACTCCATGTCCTCCAGGGGCAGGCCGCGGCGGTAGCAGGCGGCCTGGCCGTCACCGGTCAGGGTGTGGGCGTTCGACGTCACCTTGAAGAACTTGCCGGTGCCGCCGGAGGCGTAGACGACCGACTTGGCCTGGAAGATGTGGATCTCACCGGTGGCCAGCTCGTAGGCCACGACGCCGGCGGACTTCTTGACGCCGTCGACCTCGACGATGAGCTGGTCCAGGACGTAGAACTCGTTGAAGAACTCCACGCCCTCCTTGATGCAGTTCTGGTACAGCGTCTGCAGGATCATGTGGCCGGTGCGGTCGCCCGAGTAGCAGGCACGGCGGACCGGGGCCTCGCCGTGGTTGCGGGAGTGACCGCCGAACCGGCGCTGGTCGATGTCGCCCTGGGGCGTACGACCGAAGGGGAGACCCATCTTCTCCAGGTCGAGGACGGCGTCGATGGCCTCCTTCGCCAGGATCTCGGCGGCGTCCTGGTCGACCAGGTAGTCACCGCCCTTGACCGTGTCGAAGGTGTGCCACTCCCAGTTGTCCTCCTCCACGTTGGCCAGCGCGGCGGCCATGCCGCCCTGCGCGGCGCCCGTGTGGGAGCGGGTGGGGTAGAGCTTCGTCAGCACGGCGGTGCGGCTGCGCTTCGTCGCCTCGATGGCGGCGCGCATGCCGGCGCCGCCGGCGCCGACGATGACGGTGTCGTACTTGTGGATCTTCATTGGGTGGTTACCTCAGCCCCGTGCCTAGCGGATGTTCGGGTCGAAGGTGAAGATCACCAGCGTGCCCAGAAGGATGGTGAACACCGTGGCGGTGTACAGCAGGCCCTTGAGCCACAGGCGCGTGTTGGGGCGCTCCGCGTAGTCGTTGATGACGGTACGGAGGCCGTTGGCGCCGTGCAGCATGGCGAGCCACAGCATCAGCAGGTCCCAGACCTGCCAGAACGGGGACGCCCAGCGGCCGGCCACGAAGGCGAAGCCGATCTTGGAGACGCCGCCGTCCAGGAAGAGCTGGATCAGCAGGTGGCCGAGGACGAGGACCACGAGGACGACGCCCGAGAGGCGCATGAAGAGCCAGGCGGCCATCTCGAAGTTGCCGCGGGTCGCGCGCGGGGTCTTGCCCGTGCGCTTGCGGGGGGCCTCGATGTACGGGGCGGGGTTGTCCACGTCGTAGGAGGCGTCCTCGACGGGCCCGATCTTGGAAGTCGTGTCAGCGGACATGCGTGGCGTCAGCTCCCGAACAGTTCACGTGCGGCGTGGCCGAGGACGGGGTACAGCGAACCCGCCATCAGGACGACCCAGACGCCCACGACGGTCCAGAGCATCTGCTTCTGGTAGCGCGGGCCCTTGGACCAGAAGTCCACGGCGATGACCCGGAGGCCGTTCAGCGCGTGGAAGAGGATGGCGGCGACCAGGCCGTACTCCAGAAGAGCGACGATCGGCGTCTTGTAGGTCGCGACGACCTCGTCGTACGCCTCGGGGGAGACGCGGACGAGAGCGGTGTCCAGCACGTGTACGAACAGGAAGAAGAAGATGAGGACGCCGGTGACTCGATGAGCCACCCAGGACCACATTCCTTCCCGGCCGCGGTACAGCGTTCCAGCCGGCACGGAAAAACCCTCCGGGAGCGGGGATCGGGGCCCGGCCGGCTTCTCTGTCGGTCTGGCCCGGCCGGGTACGGTCCACCGGCCCCGGTCATCGTAGCGACGACTCGTCGGTTCGCTCGCGCGGGGTCCTTCAGTGTGATCAAACAGGCACGGACGGACTATCGTCCGGGGCGAAATCCGCCCGTTCCGGGGAGAATCACAGGTCCTGGCGGTGCTGGGTGAGCCCCTGGGCGAGCGTGAAGGCGAGCCGGGAGCGGGCCAGCCGGCGCAGTTCGTCGGCCGCGACGGCCCGCTCCTCCTCCGGTTCGTTGCCGAGACGTGACCGGATTCCGGCGAGGACGGCGTCCAGCCGCTCGCCCGGCCGCACTCCGTCGAGGCTGATGACGAACGCGTGGCCGAAACGGCCCTCGTACGCGGCGTGGGCGGCGCGCAGCGCGGTCCGGGCGGCCGGCGGCGCGTCCGGGTGCGGCAGCGCGGAGGACTCGGCGGCCAGCGCCTCGTCGAGATCGGCGCCGGTCAGGTCGTACCCGGCCTCCTCGGCGGCGGCCAGCAGGGCGTCCACCGTGGGGTAGGGCCGGTGGTCGGCGATCCGCTCGGCCCAGCGCCGGCTGTGGCAGCAGGAGAGCAGCAGCCTGACCGCGTCGGCGGGGGTCGCCGCGTTGAGCAGCAGCGGGCCGCGCGGGGCGCCGGAGGACTTCTGGGCGGGTATGGCAGGCGCGTCCGCCGGAGCCGGGGTGCGGCAGGGGGCGTGGGTGTCGCTGGTCAGCGTGGGCTCCGGGACGGCGGGACGAAAGGGGTGGGCGTGACGCAACGTTATCGACGGGACGGGGGAAGTGTCCGACGGGTGCGCGAATTTCACCCGGAAGGGAGAGTTTAGGAACGTGTGATGGACGTGGACATTCCGTTCGGTCGGGTGAGGATCCGCGGACGGACGATTGGCCGCTCCGCCGGGGGTGGGGGAGGATGCCGTGTGATGCGGTACTCCCCACGGGGCCCCCTGCGCGGCCCGGCACTCCTGGCGGCCGCGGTGGCGCTGACCACCGTGGCGGCCTGTTCGAACGGCTCCCCGTCCGGCGCGGGCTCCCCCTCCCCGGCCCCGCCGGGCGGTACGTCCCCGGGGACCACGGCCGCGAAGCCGTCCCCCACGCCCACCCCCACTCCCACGCGGACGTATCCGCTCTCCACCGCCCCCCGCACGGTCCCCGCCGTCCGCTCCCACGAGCCGGCCCGCGGCCCGGGCTGGAAGCCCGCCGCGACCGCCGGCGTCGTCCTCGGCGCGGACAGCGCGGGCCTCGCCGACGAGGGCCGGCTGCTCGCCCAGGAGCTGGGCCTGCGCTACCGCGGCGAGGCCGCCGCCGGTCCCGGCGACGTCGAGCTGGCGCTCGGCGGGCAGGGCGCCCCCGAGTCGTACACGCTCACGGTGAAGGACGACCGGGTCCGGATCACCGGCCCCGACGAGGCCGGCGTCTTCTACGGCACCCGCACCCTGAAGCAGTCCGTCAGGTCGGCCGGGACGATGCCCGAGGGCACGGTCGCCGACCGGCCGGCCAAGCCGCAGCGCGGGCTCAACGTCGACATCGCCCGCAAGCACTTCACCGCCGAGTGGCTGGAGGACCGCATCCGGGAGATGGGCGACCTCAAGCTCAACCAGCTCGGTCTGCACTTCTCCGACGACCAGGGCTTCCGGATCGAGTCCGACTCGCACCCCGAGGTCGTGTCGAAGCAGCACCTCACCAAGGCGGAGGTCCGCCGGATCCTCGCGCTCGCCGCGAGCCGGCACATCACCGTCGTCCCCGAGATCGACTCGCCCGGACACCTCGGCGCGGTCATCGCCGCCCACCCCGACCTCCAGCTGGTCAGCGCGAGCGGCCGCACCCCGCGCGGCGCGGTCGACATCTCCGACCCGGACGCGGCCCGGATCGTCGACGACCTGCTGCGCGAGTTCTCCGCGCTCTTCCCCGGCGCCTACTGGCACCTCGGCGCCGACGAGTACGTGGCGCTCATGGCGAAGGACCCCGAGGCCAGCTACCCGCAGCTCGCGGCGGCGGCACGGGAGGCGTACGGGCCCTCCGGCCGCGTCCAGGACCTGGCCACCGACTGGCTCAACGACCGCGCCGCGACCGTCCGCCCGACCGGCAAGACCCTCAAGGCGTGGAACGACGGCTTCTTCGCCGGCGGCGTGGTGAGCGCGGCGAAGGACATCGAGGTCGAGTACTGGACGGGCAAGGAGTACGGCGCCCGGCCCCCGCTCCCGTACCTCCAGGCGGGCCGCCGGCTGGTCAACCTCAACGACGAGTACCTGTACTACGTGCTCGGCGAGCCCAACGCCTTCACCTACCCGACCGGCCGCCGCATCTACGAGCAGTGGACCCCGCTGGTCGTCCGCGGCACCACCCCGGTCCCGGCCCGCTACGACGCCCAGATCCAGGGCGCCCGGCTCGCCGTCTGGTGCGACTTCGCGAACGCCCAGACCCAGGACCAGGTCGCCGCCGGCATCCGCCTCCCGCTCGCGGCCCTCTCCCAGAAGGTGTGGGACCCCCGCGAACCCACCCGGACGTGGTCCGACTTCCGGGCGCTGGCGCTGAAGGTACGCGGCTGAGCTGCGGTTTCTCCCTGGACGGAACGCTTCCGGGTGGCATATGTTCCGGCCCGGCCCCTTGGGGGAGGGGCGTTCCGATCACATGTTCCTGGGGGGAACCTTCATGCTGCGCAATCCCCGCGGCCTGGCCACGGCTCTGACCGTCCTGCTGGGCCTCGACGTCCTCCTGTGCCTGCTGAGCGCGGCCTCCGAGGGGTGGCTCCTCGCCGACCCGCTCGCCGCCGCCGAGGCGTTCGCCGGCGTCGAGGCCGGCGGCCTGGCCCTGCTGGCCTTCGCCTTCGCCCTCACCGGCATCGCGACCGTCGTCGTCTTCATCGTCTGGTTCCACCGCGTCCGGCTGAACGCCGGGCTCTTCGCCCCCGACACCCAGACCCGGACGGACGGCTGGGCCATCGGCGCCTGGTTCATCCCGCTGGCCAACCTGTGGCTCCCGCGGCAGATCGCCGTCGAGATCTGGCGGGCCAGCCGCCAGGACCCGTACGCCGCCGACGGCGCCCGGGAGCTCACGCTGCTCAACTCCTGGTGGACGTGTTTCGTGGTGGGGGTGGTCCTCGACCGGCTGTCCAGCTCGCTCTACGACCGGGCCGAGACGCTGGACGCGCTGACCACCGCGGCGGCCTGGTCCCTGGCCGGATACGGGTTCGTCGTCGCCGCCGGCGTCCTCGCCATCCTGTTCGTACGCCGTCTCACCTCTATGCAGCACACCAAGGCCACTGGCATGCTTTCGGCCGCCAAGTGACGAGAAAGCGCCCTTCGGCGCAGAAGTGGACGTAGAGCGTCCGCATCAGGTGGCGAGGAGGCGTCCATGACGTCGAGTACGGGTCGGAGTCTGCTGGAACGGATCGAGGAGGCCGACGAGCGCGGTCTCGCCGCCGCCGGACTCGCCTGTCTGGACCGGTGCCTGCCGCTGCTCGCGCCCGACGGCGGCGAGGCGCTCCGGCCGGTGTGGGCGGCGGTGGCGCGCGGGGACGGCGGCACCTGGGCCGAGGCCGTCGCCAAGGCGAGGGTCGAGCTGGACGGCGCCGGGGGCGAGGCCGCCGAGGACGGCGGGACCGTCACCCTGGTCCGCGCGATGCTCGACGGCGTACCCGCCGAGTGGGCCGAAGGGCCCCTGCGGGAGTGGGCCGGCCGGTGCTCCTCGGTCGCCCTCGCCGTGCACCGCCTGTTCGACGTGACCGAGGACGGCCCGCTGCACGCCGGTGAACTCCGGCGCCAGCAGGCCGTCCTGGACGCGGTCGCGCACGGCCCGACCGGACTGCGCCGGGCCCGCGAACTCTCCGTCGAGGGCGGCCGGGTGCTGCGCGCGGTGGTCGCGCGCCGGGCCCGTACCGCCTGAGGCTCAGCCCTCCGCGGGGGTCTCGAAGCCGACCGACGCCGAGGAGACGAGTTCGGAGAGCTGCCGCTCGGCCGTCGCCTTCTCCAGGCCGAGGCCGCTCAGCACGCCCTCGCCGTCCTCGTGCTCCAGCAGGGCGAGCAGGATGTGCTCGGTGCCGACGTAGTTGTGGCCGAGCCGCAGCGCCTCGCGGAAGGTCAGTTCGAGCACCTTCTTCGCCGCCGCGTCGTACGGGACGAGCGCCGGCACGTCCTCGACGGCCGGCGGCAGCGTCGGCGTGACGGCCTCCCGCAGCTGCTCGGCGGTGACGCCCTGCGAGGTGATCCACAGGACGGCGAGCCCCTCGGGCTCGGCGAGCAGGCCGAGCGCGAGGTGGCCGGGGACGGTCTCGTCGTTCCGCGCGGCGATCGCCTCGTTCTGCGCGGCGACGACGACCGCGCGGGCGCGCGGGGTGAAGCGGGCGAACCCGGCGTTCGGGTCCATCTTCTCGGTGTCGGGGTCCTTGGGGACGAACCGCTTCTGGGCGGCCTGGCGGGTCACGCCCATGCTGCGGCCGATGTCGGTCCAGGAGGCGCCGGAGCGGCGGGCCTGGTCGACGAAGTGGCCGATGAGGTGGTCGGCGACCTCGCCGAGGTAGTCCGCCGCGATGACCGCGCCGGAGAGCTGGTCCAGCGTGTCCGGGTGGACCTTCTTGATCGCTTCGATGAGTTCGTCGAGACGGATGCTGACGTTCGGAACCACGGGCTGCGTCATGAGGCAACCTTAGGTTGACAGTCCCCCACTGTCAACGAGTGGTTGACAGTGGAGGGCGATGACCTCTTTCGAGTGATGCGTCGTATCGCGTGAAGATGGGAGAAACCGGGCACCCGGGGGCCAAAAAAAGGGAGACGACCGGGGCCGCCACCCCCCACAGGAGAGGCCCCGGTCGTCATCCACGGAGCCGCAGCACGGCTCCGTACTCCATACAGCGCCGGTGGTGCGGTTTCTGTCACACCACCCGCGCGGGGAGCGAAGGTTGCAAGTTGCACAAGGTGCGCGTACCACGTGGACGCGACCCCCGCACTCGACGTAGTTTGCTGGAGCGCGAGGCGGACTCGGCGGCGATGACCAGCCCCGACGACGCGGCCGACGTACTGACGCGCGCGCAGAAGGCGACCGACGGACAGGGTTTGGGGAGTGCTGGGGGACGACGCGGAGCTGACGGCCGCGGTGCTCGCTGCGCAGAACGGGGACGAGGACGCCTTCCGGACTGTGTACCGCGCCGTGCATCCCCGTCTGCTGGGCTACATGCGCACACTGGTCGGGGACGCCGACGCCGAGGACGTCACCTCGGAGTCCTGGCTCCAGATCGCCCGCGACCTCGACCGCTTCAGCGGCGACGCGGACCGCTTCCGCGGCTGGGCGGCCCGGATCGCCCGCAATCGCGCCCTCGACCACATCCGGATGCGCGGCCGCCGGCCCGCCTCCGGCGGTGACGAGACCGAACTGACCGACAAGCCCGCCGACTCCGACACCGCGGGCGAGGCCCTGGAGGCCCTGGCCACCGGCGACACCCTCGCCCTCATCGCCCGGCTCCCGCAGGACCAGGCCGAGGCCGTGGTCCTCCGCGTCGTCGTCGGCCTCGACGCCAAGAGCGCCGCGGAGGCCCTCGGCAAGCGCCCCGGCGCCGTCCGCACCGCCGCCCACCGCGGCCTGAAGAAGCTCGCCGAACTCCTCGGCGTCGACGGCACGACCGGCCCGGACACCGGCGAGGAGGCCGCCGACGGCGGCCAGTCGCTCGACGGCGTGCCACCCCAGCGCGGCCGGAACCCGGGGTCCATAGCCCCCGGCGGTGTGACGCATTGGCGTCCGCGTACGCAGAAGGACATGTGATGGCCGACGAGCGGTACCAGTGGCTCGACCCGGAGGCCGCGGAGCGGCTGCTCCGCGGCGAGCCCGTCGACCCCGTCGACCCGTCGGCCCGCACCCGGGCGGCGGCCCTCGCCGACGCCCTCGACGCGGCCCGCGCCGCCACCGCACCCGCCCCCGGCGCCCCGCTCGCCGGGGAGGAGGCCGCCCTCGCGGCCTTCCGCACCGCCTCCGCCGCCCGCGCCACCGCCGCGGCCGCGTCCGCCGCCCCCGCCGACCTCGGACGGGTCCGGCTCGCCCCCGCCCCCGGACCGGGCCGGCGCTGGGGCCGCTCCCTGCGGTACGGGCTGGCCGCCGCGCTCGCCGCCGTCACCGTCGGCGGCGTCGCCGTCGCCGCCGGGACCGGGGTCCTGCCGCTCGTCGACAAGGAGCCCTCCCGCACGGTCACCGCCGCGGAGACCGCCACCCCGCCCGACCCGAGCGAACCGACCGCGGGGCTCGAAGGGCACGACGACCCCTCCCGCAGCGCGGACCCCGGCCGCCCGTCCGGCACGCCCGCGCCCGGCACGAGCCCCACCGCCCGGCCGCAGGACGGCACCACGAGCCCCCGGCCCGGCACCACGCCCACCGGCGAGGACCGCACCGAGCGCGACCCCGCCGACCCCACCGCCACGGCCCGCGGCGGCGACACCGGCGAGGCCAGGATCGCGGCCTGCCGCGACTACCGCTCCGGCCGCCTCGACGAGGCCGGCCGCCGCCGGCTCTCCACCGCCCTGCGCACCGGCGAGACCCTGCGGGTCTACTGCGACCGGATCCTCGGCGGCGGCGCGGACGACTCCGCGTCCACCGGCTCCACCGGTTCCGGCGGCTCCGGCTCCGGCTCCGGCGCCGACGCCGGCGACAAGGAGAAGGACGGCGACGCCAAGGACGACGACGCCAAGGAAGAGGACGGGAACGCGCCCGACCTCTCGCACGGCACCGTCCCCACCCCCAGCGACCCCAGCCGCAGGCGCGGCCAGGACCGGCCCGACCCGAAGGACCGCCCCAAGGCCAAGCCCAGGGCGAAGGCCGATACGCGGGACGAGACGCAGGCCGATGTGCAGGCCGATACGCAGGCTGAGACGCAGTCCGATGCGCAGGCCCGGACGCGGGCCGAGTCCCGTACCGGGGCGATGGCCGGGGCGCCCGTCGAGGCCCTCGCGCTCTGCCCGGCGGGAGCCCCCGACACGGGGGTGTGACACTTTCGGGCCCGTCGGCGCAGTACTGAGTGAGCCGACTGGTCATCGGCCGCGCAGAGAGCCGGGGTTCCCCCCGTACCTACGGCTCCGCGCACCCGGCGCGGGTGGGACACGTTCCCCCGGTCCCACCCGCGCCCCTTCTCCACTCCCCGTCCGCTACCAGTGGACGACGACCTTGTCGCCGACCTTCACCTGGTCGAAGAGGGCCGCGAGCTTCGCCCGGTCCCGGACGTTCACACAGCCGTGCGAGGCCCCCGCGTAGCCGCGCGCCGCGAAGTCCGCCGAGTAGTGCACGGCCTGACCGCGGCTGAAGAACATCGAGTACGGCATGGGCGTGTGGTAGATCGTCGACGTCCAGTCCTTGGCCTTCCACTCCACCGAGAAGGTGCCCTCGCGGGTCGGCGTGTTCTCCGAGCCGAAGCGCACGTCCATCGACGAGACGACCTGGCCGTCGATCATCCAGGCCAGCGTCCGGCTCTCCTTGCTGATGCAGAGCACCCGGCCCGTCATGCAGCGCGCGTCCGGCGTGTCCAGCTTGTTGGTGGTGGACGGCTTCAGCTCGTCCGCCGTCGGCTTCTTCGTCATGCCCAGCAGCCGCTGCCAGGTCGTCTCGTCCACCGAACCCGTCGCGGGCAGCCCCCGCTTCCGCTGGAAGCCCGAGACGGCCTTTGCCGTGATCGTGCCGTAGAAACCGGTCGGCGCCCGGTCGAAGTAGTCCAGCTGGCGCAGCCGCGCCTGGAGCTCCCGCACCTGGTCGCTCTCGTCGCCGTCCTTCATCAGCACCTTCGCCGACGGCGACGGAGCGGGCGCCGAGGCGGTGGGCGCGGGCGGCGCGGACGTCGGCGCCGGCGAGGACGGCTTCCCGTCACCGGGCGCGGTCGTGGGCGCGGTCGTCGGCGCGGTCGACGCACCGCCCCCACCGCCGGCCGCCTGGGCCGTACAGCCGGTGACGGCGAGCGCGACGGCGGCGGTGGCGAGAACGGCTCTGCGTATGGCGGAAGAACGCTTCATGGTTGCCCCCCGGGATGTGAACTGTGTCCATAGGGATGCTTCCCGCGCGCCCGCGGTTGCGCACGTGCGCGAGCAAGCGCTCATGCTGTGAGGAAGGTCCCAGCGTGCTGCTCTCCACCGGGCCGCACGCCCACGGCTACAGTCCGTCGCGAGGGTCGGTACCGCCGAGTATGAGCGGCAGCAGGTCAATCGGGAGGCACAAGCAATGGCGCGCGAGTCGGAGTCGGGACTGCCCATCGAGCCGGTGTACGGGCCGGACGCCCTGGAGGGCTGGGATCCCGCCGGGAAGCTGGGGGAGCCGGGCGCGTACCCCTTCACCCGCGGTGTGTACCCGTCCATGTACACGGGCCGCCCCTGGACCATGCGGCAGTACGCCGGCTTCGGCACCGCCGTCGAGTCGAACGCCCGCTACAAGCAGCTGATCGACAACGGCACCATGGGCCTCTCGGTCGCCTTCGACCTGCCCACCCAGATGGGCCACGACTCGGACGCGGCGATCGCGCACGGCGAGGTCGGCAAGGTCGGCGTGGCGATCGACTCGGTCGACGACATGCGGGTCCTCTTCGACGGCATCCCGCTCGACAAGGTCTCCACGTCGATGACGATCAACGCCCCCGCCTCCCTCCTCCTGCTGATGTACCAGCTGGTCGGCGAGGAGCAGGGCGTCGCCGCCGACAAGCTGACCGGCACGATCCAGAACGACGTGCTGAAGGAGTACATCGCCCGCGGCACGTACATCTTCCCGCCGAAGCCGTCGCTGCGGCTGATCGCGGACATCTTCAAGTACTGCAAGGCCGAGATCCCGAAGTGGAACACGATCTCGATCTCCGGCTACCACATGGCCGAGGCCGGCGCCTCGCCCGCGCAGGAGATCGCGTTCACCCTCGCCGACGGCATCGAGTACGTCCGCACCGCCGTCGCCGCCGGCATGGACGTCGACGACTTCGCGCCCCGGCTCTCCTTCTTCTTCGTGGCCCGCACGACGATCCTGGAGGAGGTCGCGAAGTTCCGCGCCGCCCGCCGGATCTGGGCGCGCGTCATGAAGGAGGAGTTCGGCGCCAAGAACCCCAAGTCGCTGATGCTCCGCTTCCACACCCAGACCGCCGGCGTGCAGCTCACCGCGCAGCAGCCCGAGGTCAACCTGGTCCGCGTCGCCGTGCAGGGCCTCGCGGCCGTCCTCGGCGGCACGCAGTCGCTGCACACCAACTCCTTCGACGAGGCCATCGCCCTGCCGACGGACAAGTCCGCCCGCCTCGCCCTGCGCACCCAGCAGGTCCTCGCGTACGAGACCGACGTCACCGCCACCGTCGACCCCTTCGCCGGCTCGTACGTCGTCGAGAAGATGACCGACGACGTCGAGGCCGCCGCCCTGGAGCTGATGGCCAAGGTCGAGGAGATGGGCGGCGCGGTCAACGCCATCGAGCGCGGCTTCCAGAAGAACGAGATCGAGCGCTCCGCCTACCGCATCGCGCAGGAGACCGACTCCGGCGAGCGGGTCGTCGTCGGCGTCAACCGCTACACGATCGACGTCGAGGAGCCGTACGAGCCGCTGCGCGTCGACCCGGCCATCGAGGCCCAGCAGGCCGACCGCCTCGCCAAGCTGCGCGCCGAGCGCGACCAGCCGGCCGTCGACGCCGCGCTCGCCGCCCTGAAGAAGGCCGCCGAGGGCACGGAGAACGTCCTCTACCCGATGAAGGACGCGCTCAAGGCCCGCGCCACCGTCGGCGAGGTCTGCGACGCCCTCCGCGAGGTCTGGGGCACCTACGTGCCCAGCGACGTCTTCTGATCGTCCACCCGTCGAAACCCGACGCGGAGTGTCGTACCGGTGTGCGACACTCCGCTTCATGCTGGGTGTCACCGATCTGCCGACCTATCTCGCCGGGCTCGTCCTCATCATCCTCCTCCCGGGGCCGAACTCGCTGTACGTGCTGTCCGTCGCCGCCCGCAAGGGCACCCGGACCGGATACAAGGCCGCCGCCGGCGTCTTCACCGGCGACACGATCCTGATGACCCTGGCCGCCCTCGGCGCCGCCTCCCTCCTCCAGACCACCCCGCTCCTCTTCCTGATCGTGAAGTACGCGGGCGCGGGCTACCTGGCCTGGATGGCGTACGGCATGCTGCGTGCCGCCCTCGCCATGTGGCGCACCCGGCACGAGGCCGCCGCCGAGGCCGCCGACGCGCCGGAGACGGGCCCGTCCGAGCACCCCTACCGCCGGGCGCTGATCATCAGCCTCTTCAACCCGAAGGCGATCCTCTTCCTGATCTCCTTCTTCGTGCAGTTCGTGGACCCCTCCTACGCCTACCCGGCGCTCTCCTTCCTGGTCCTCGGCACCCTGCTCCAGCTCGGCAGCTTCCTCTACCTGACGACCCTCATCTTCGGCGGCACCCGCCTCGCCGCCGCCTTCCGCCGCCGCAAGCGCCTCTCCGCCGGCGCCACCTCCGCCGCCGGCGCCCTCTTCCTCGGCTTCGCGGTGAAGCTGTCGCTGAGCAGCGCCGCCTGACACCGCTTGACCCTCACACCGTGTGAGGCCGTTCCGTAGGGGGCGTCATGTTCACCATCGGAGACTTCGCCCGGCACGGGCGGGTGTCGGTCCGGATGCTGCGTCACTACGACGCCATCGGGCTGCTGCGCCCGGCCCACGTCGACCCGTACAGCGGGTACCGCTTCTACTCGGCGGACCAGCTGGCGCGGCTCAACCGTGTCATCGCGCTCAAGGACCTGGGCTTCACCCTGGAACAGGTGGGGGCCATCCTCGGGGACGAGATCGGCGCGGAGGAGCTGCGGGGGATGCTGCGGTTGCGGCAGGCCGAGCTGGAGGCGGCGCTGGAAGCGGCGCGCGCCCGGCTCGCCCAGGTCGGTGCGCGGCTCCGAGCCATCGAGAGCGAGGGACGCATGTCCACGCAGGACGTCGTCGTCAAGAAGATCCCCGCGGTCCGGATCGCGGAGCTGAGCGCGGAAGCCGGGGGTTTCGAGCCGGAGGCCATCACGCCCGTCATCGGGCCGCTGTACGAGGAGCTGTGCGGCCGGCTGGAGGCCGCCGGGGTCACCGGCTTCGGGCCGGGGGTCGCGTACTACGAGGACGCCGGGAAGGGGGACGGGTCGGTCGTCGTGCACGCCGGGATGAGCGTGCCCGAGGGCACCGAGGCGGAGGGGGTGCGGGTGCACGTGCTGCCCGGGATCGAGGAGGCGGCGACCGTCGTCCACCGCGGTTCGATGGACGACGTCCTCGCCACCTCGCAGACGCTCGCCGCCTGGATCGACACCAACGGGTACGCGTCGGCCGGCTTCGCCCGCGAGCTGTACCTGGAGTGCCCGGAGGACCCGGCCGGATGGGTGACCGAGATCCAGGAGCCGATCACCCGCCCGTGACGCGGTGAGGCCCGGGACCTCCGCACAGGTCCCGGGCCGGTCCCGCGCGGCCGCGGGGCTACTTCAGCAGCGCCTTGCGCAGCCGCAGCGCCCGGCGCGCCAGCCGGCGGACCCTCGGGTGGCGGGGGACCGGCAGGCCGCCCGGCAGGTCGAGGACGGTGAGCCGGCGGCGGGTGAAGTGGTGCCGGGTGCGCTCGGCGTACGGCCCGGACAGGTGGCGCACCGCCGCCTCCCGCAGGTCGGCCCTTATGTTCGGCTGCATCGCGAAGCCGACCGCGGCGACCAGGTCGTCGAGCCGGGCGGCGTCCGTCACCGGCTCCTCGTCGTCGGGGCCGGGGACCAGCGGCGGCAGGACCGCGTCGACGACCGTCAGCGGGATCCGGTTGCTGTTCTGGAACGGGGTGAGCCGCTGGAGCAGCTCCCGGGTGCCGACCCGGGCGACCGGCAGGCCGTAGAAGGTGCGGGCGGTCATCAGCGCCGTCGAGAAGCAGCCGACGACCAGCGCGGGCCGCAGCTCGCGGTAGAGCACCTCGGCGAGGACCGGGCGGGTCTCCACGGTCAGTTCGGCGCCGAGCCGGGCCGCCTCCTCGGCCAGCGTGGCCGTCCAGGAGTCGGGGGCGGTGGGATGCGGCTTGAAGACGAGCGCGCGGTGGCCGCGGGCGACCGCGCCGCGCACCATGCTCAGGTGCAGTTCCTCCTCCTCGGCGGCCGTCATCAGGTTGAGCGCGGCCAGGTACTGGCCGAGGAGCAGCGCGGGGCCCTCGTCGCCGCCGGCCGGGGCGTCGGTGCCGGCCAGTTCCGCGACGGCCTTGGTGAACGCCTCCACGGGCACGGTCTCGGGCACCGCGCCGAACTCGCCGAGGAGCAGCGGCCGCAGGCCCGGCACCAGGTCGAGGTGGAGGAGGCGGGCGGCGCGGCCGCCGATCAGCGGGTCGATCTTGTTGCGGGTCGGCCCGTAGCTCATCAGGCCGTCCGCGTAGACGGTGAGGGCCGCCTCCGGGAGCAGGGTGGCGATGGCGAGGGCGGGGGTGACCTGGATGGACTCCAGGACCAGCTCGATCCGGTCGTCGCCGAGTCCCCACAGCTTGTGGAGGTGGCGCTGGAGCATCGGCACGTCCTGGCCGCGCGGGGTCCAGCCGCCGGGGTGGAGCGGGGAGATGGTCTCGTTCCAGGAGACCACCTCGTCGAAGCGGTCGCGGATCCGGTCGAAGCCCTCGGCCTCGTCGAAGGCCGGGGTGGTCTCCGGGACGGGCGCGTTGTGGGTGACGAGGAGGATCCGCCGGGCGGCGGCGCCGAAGCAGCCGCTGTCTATGGCGGCGGCCAGGGTGACCGCGCCGTAGAGGGTGGACGCGGCGAAGATCTGGGTCGTACGGCGCTCGCTCACGCGGCCACCTCCGAGGGGGTCGTGCCGGCCACCGGACCCCGGCCGCCCGGCGGGGCCGGCGGTGGGGGCGCGGGGCGCCGGCGGCGCAGTCTGCGCAGGACCGCGGCCCGGTCGCCGCCCATAGCGGTCAGCGCCTGGTCGAGGACGTCCTGCGGCATCCGGCGCAGCGCGCCGGCGCTCATCGCCTTCAGCTGTTTGGCCACGTCCGGCTCGAACTTCTCGATGGAGCCGATGTGATGGGCGATGACCGCGCAATAGGTGCGGACGGCTTTCGGGAGAAAGCGGTCCGCTTCCCTGTCCTTCGCGGTCTCCTCGATCACCAGGTCGAATGCGCGGATGAAATCCAATTGCCGGACGTCGCCGATCTGGGTGAGCGAGGTCGCCACTCCGCGCCGGTAGAAGACGCCGAGTTCGCCGATGGCGGCGAAGGATTCCGCCTCGCGGTGCAGCCGCCAGATCCACGGCCGGTCCTCGGCGGTGCGCAGGCCGTGCGGGAAGTGCAGCAGGCCGCGGTCGAGGAGCCGGCGGTGGTAGATCCCGGCCCAGGCGAAGGGGTAGTCGACGGAGGTGGTGCGGTGGGCGGGGAGGATCGCCTCGCGCGGGTCCAGGACCTCGGCGCGGCGCGGGACGGGCACCCGGCGGACGGAGCGGGCGCGGCCGGTGACCGAGGTGTGGTCGGTGCGCAGGAAGTCGCAGCCGAGGTCCTCGGCGGCCGCGACCAGCCGTCCGTAGTAGCCGGGGGAGAGCCAGTCGTCGCCGTCGAGGAAGGCGAGGTACTCGCCGCGGGCGGCGTCGAGGCCCGTGTTGCGGGCCGTCGCCAGGCCCTCGTTCCGTTCGTGCCGGATCAGGCGGGCGCCGGGCAGTTCGCGTACGGCCCGTTCGAGGATCTCCGGGGTGTCGTCGGACGAGCAGTCGTCGACGAGGAGGAACTCGAAGTCGTCGCGGGCGTTGGCGCGCAGACTGGCGAGGGTGTCGGGGGCGTATGTCTGCACGTTGAAGAACGGCACGACGACGGAGAGCTTGACCACGCGGCCGACGCTAGGCGGCCGCCCGGCCGCCCCGCCGACCGTCCGGGGGATTTTCGGTGAACACGAAGCGGCGGGCTGATTAACCGCCTTTACCCAAGGGGATTTCGGGCCGTCCAACGGCTGAATCCCGGGCCGCTTCAGATCGCGGAGAGGTGCTGTTCACCGTTTGTTGCGGCTCAGTTGGGCCGTTGACCGGAATGGACTTCTAGCGTCCTCGACGTGCCAGCAAGTTCCAGTGAAGCGGTACGGGTCGCCGTACTCGCGGATTCCGACACCCGGTGGAAATGGGGTGCGCTCACCGCGCGCCGCATCACCCCGGCGGACGCCTCAGGTTCCGAAAAGGAGCCGACCGGTTTCGTCCTCCGCGGCCGGGCCACTCCCACCGCCCGCCAGCTCGCCGAGACGGGGGCCTCCACGGCCGCCCCGCGCGAGGTGACCGGCGCGGAGTTCCTGCGCGAGGTGCGGGACGCGGAGGCGCGCGGCGAGCGGTACGACGTCGTGGTCCTCGCACTGGTCGGCGGCACCGTCCGGGCCGTCCTCCAGGGCCTCGCCGACCTCGGTCTCGACCGCCGGCCGGTGATCGTCACCGGCTATGTCGGCGTGGTCTACGAGAAGCTGGCCGACGGACTGCTGCTGCGCCACGGCGCCGACGTCGTCCTCGCCAACTCCCGGCACGACGCGGACCGGTTCCGCGCCGTGTACGAAGGGGTCGGCGCGGGCGCCGGGTCGGTCGTCGAGGCAGCGCTGCCGTTCCTCGGCGGCGCCCCGCACCGCCCCGAAGAGGGCCGTGACACCCTGGTGTTCGCCGCCCAGCCGTCCGTCCCGGTCACCCGGACCGAGCGGGCGTACGTCCTGGAACGCCTGGTCCGGCACGCCCGGCTGCACCCGGAGCGCGAGGTCCTCCTCAAGCTCCGCTCCAAGCCCGGCGAGCACACCACGCACCTGGAGGAGCACCCGTACCAGCGGCTGGTGCGCGACCTCGACCCGCCCGCCAACTTCCGTCTGGTGTACGGGCACATGGGCGAGGTCCTGGACCGCACCGACCTGCTGGTCACCGTCTCCTCCACGGCCGCCCTGGAGGCCCTGCACCGCCGGATCCCCACCGCGATCCTCACCGACTGCGGGGTCCGCGAGGTCAACGGCAACCACCACTTCATCAGCTCCGGCCTCCTCACCTCCTTCGACCGGCTCGACCGGGGCGAGGTGCCCGAGCCCGACGAGGAGTGGCTGTCCCGGCAGGGCGTCGCGGCCGGAGGCTCGTACGCCGCCGCCTTCGACGCCGCCCGGGAGCGGGTCGCGACGCTGCTCGCGCTGCCCGAACTGCCCCCGATCAGCCCCTACTACACCGCGGAGACGGCCCCCGGCTACCTGCCGGGGATCCTCGCCCGCCACCGCCTGGACGTCACCGCGCCCCCGGTCCGCGACAGCGGGCTGCGCCGGATCGTCCGCGAGGCGGCGCGCGGCGCCTACCGCCACGGCGTCCAGCGCGTGGCCCCCGTCGTCCGACGCCTGGGAGAACTGTGATGACCGTGAAGAAGCCGAGCCCCACCGTGCTCGCCGTCATCCCCGCACGGGGCGGCTCCAAGGGCGTCCCCGCCAAGAACCTCGCCCCGGTCGCCGGGATCCCGTTGGTCGGCCGGGCGGTCCGGGCCTGCCTCGGCGCGGTCGGCGTCACCGACGTCGTCGTCTCCACCGACGACCACGCCATCGCCGCCGCCGCCCGCTCCTTCGGCGCCGAGGCGGTCCAGCGCCCCGCCGCCATCGCCGGCGACACCGCCACCAGCGAGTCCGCCGTCCTGCACGCCCTGGACGCCTTCGAGGCCACCGCGGGCCGCACCGCCGACGTGGTCCTCCTCGTCCAGTGCACCAGCCCCTTCCTGACCTCCGCCGAGGTCGCCGAGGCCGTCGCCCGGATCGTCGACGGGGAGGCCGACACCGCCTTCACCGCCGCCCCCTCGCACGGCTTCCTGTGGAAGGAAACGGCCGACGGCGCCACCGGCGTCAACCACGACAAGGCGCACCGCCCGCGCCGCCAGGACCGCGAGCCCGAGTACCTGGAGACCGGCGCCGTCTACGCGATGGACGCGGCCGGCTTCCGCACCCACGGGCACCGCTTCTTCGGCCGCACCGCGCTCGTCGTCACCGACCCGGCGCGCGTCCTGGAGATCGACGACCCGCACGACCTGGCCCGCGCCAAGGCCCTCGCGCCGCTCCTCGACGAGCCGGTCACCCCCGGCTTCACCGACGTCGACGCGGTCGTCCTCGACTTCGACGGCACCCAGACCGACGACCGGGTCCACCTCGACGCGGAGGGCCGGGAGTTCGTCTCCGCCCACCGCGGCGACGGCCTCGGCATCGCGGCCCTCCGCCGCGCCGGACTGCCCGTCCTCATCCTCTCCACCGAGCAGAACCCCGTCGTCGCCGCCCGCGCCCGCAAGCTGAAGATCCCCGTGCTGCACGGCATCGACCGCAAGGACCTCGCCCTCAAGGAGTGGTGCGAGGCCGAGGGCATCGACCCCGCGCGCGTCCTCTACGCCGGCAACGACGTCAACGACCTGCCCTGCTTCCACCTCGTCGGCTGGCCCGTCGCGGTGAGCAGCGCCCACGACTCCGTCCGGGCCGCGGCCCGCGCGGTCACCGCCACCCCGGGCGGCTTCGGAGCGATCCGCGAGATCGCCGCCTGGCTCCTCGGACCCGAGCTGAACACCCCCACCACCACCCCTGCCGAATAAAGGAAGCACCACCATGAACACCCGTCTGCGCACCCTCGGCTCGAAGACCGCCGGCCCGGGTCAGCCCGTCTACATCACCGGCGAGATCGGCATCAACCACAACGGCGACCTCGAGAACGCCTTCAAGCTGATCGACGTGGCCGCCGAGGCCGGCTGCGACGCCGTCAAGTTCCAGAAGCGCACCCCCGAGATCTGCACCCCGCGCGACCAGTGGGACATCGAGCGCGACACCCCCTGGGGCCGGATGACGTACATCGACTACCGCCACCGCGTCGAGTTCGGCGAGGACGAGTACCGCCAGATCGACGAGCACTGCAAGAAGCGCGGCATCGACTGGTTCGCCTCCCCGTGGGACACCGAGGCCGTCGCCTTCCTGGAGAAGTTCGACGTCCCCGCCCACAAGGTGGCCTCCGCCTCCCTCACCGACGACGAGCTGCTGCGCGAGCTGCGCGCCACCGGCCGCACGGTCATCCTCTCCACCGGCATGTCGACGCCGAAGCAGATCCGCCACGCGGTCGAGGTCCTGGGCAGCGACAACATCCTGCTCTGCCACGCCACCTCCACCTACCCGGCCAAGGCCGAGGAGCTGAACCTGCGCGTCATCCAGACGCTCCAGGACGAGTACCCGAACGTCCCGATCGGCTACTCCGGCCACGAGACCGGCCTGCAGACCACCCTCGCCGCCGTCGCCCTCGGCGCCACCTTCGTCGAGCGCCACATCACCCTCGACCGCGCCATGTGGGGCTCGGACCAGGCCGCCTCCGTCGAGCCGCAGGGCCTGGAGCGCCTCGTCCGCGACATCCGCACCATCGAGACCGCGCTCGGCGACGGCGTCAAGAAGGTGTACGAGTCGGAGCTCGGCCCGATGAAGAAGCTCCGCCGCGTCCAGGAGCCCGTCTCCGCATGACCGGCCGACTGGCGTTCGTCGAGAGCCCCGTCCAGCTCCTGAACGTCCTGGAGTGGGCGCACGCGCGCGGCCGGGGTCCCGCCCCCGCCCCGCCCGCCCCCCCGCCCCCGCGCCCACGCCCGAGCCGGACACCGCGGCGGCCTCCGCCCCGGTGTCCGGCCCCGGTGCCGCCGACGACCTCAGGATCGTCGTCCTCTCGCCGACCGACCCCATGTCGCGGGGCCAGCTGCGCCGGATGGCCCAGCTCGCCCGGGACGAGGGGTTCGCCGTGCACTGGCAGGAGGCGCGGGCCGGGCGCGGCGCGCTCGTGCGGACCCTGCGGGAGCTCGGCGGGCCGCTGCGCTCCGCCGACCGCGTGATCGTCGGCGACCCGTTCTCCCGTTACGTCCAGCTGCTGCTGACCCTGTTCGGCCCCCGGCACGTCACGGTCGTCGACGACGGCACCGCGACCATGGAGTTCGCCGCCCAGCTCGCGGGCGGGGAGCGGCTGGTCCGCTGGCACCGCAAGGGCGACCTCGGGCCGCGCGAGCTGGTCCTCGCCCCGGTCACCTCGCTGGCCCGCCGCCGGCTGGCCCCCGGGCCCGGCCGGACCGTGGAGATCTTCACCTCGCTGCCCGTGCAGGCGCCGCCCGGCACCGAGGTCACCGAGAACTCCTACGCGTGGACCCGGGAGCGCTTCGGACCGCCCCCGCTCACCGGTGGCGCCGACCTCGTGGGCACCTCGCTCGTCGAGACCGGGGTGGTCGACGCGGAGCACTACCTCCGGGTGGTCGGGCAGCTGGCCCGCACCCACGGCGCCACCCGCTACTTCGCCCACCGCCGCGAGACCCCGGAGAAGCTGCACCGGGTCGCGGTCGAGACCGGCCTCCAGGTGGTCCGCCCGGACCTGCCGCTGGAGCTGATCGCCCGGCGCGGCCCGATCGGCGCCACCATCGTCAGCTTCCCGTCCACGGTCGTCCACACCCTGCCGCTCGCGCTGGCGGGCACGGGGGTCAAGGTGGCGGTCTGCGAGATCGCGCCGGAGTGGCTGAAGGCCACCGCCTCGCCCCGGGCCCAGGGCTTCCTCGCGGGCGTCGCCGGCACGGCGTCGGGGGCGGACCGGCTCACCCCGCGCAACGCGTCGGCGGTCGACCGGCTCGAATTCGGGTGACCATACCCATACGGAGTGTGTCCCATGCACGGCAAACCGAGATTCTTTCCCCTAACGGGCTGAAGTTTTCGTGATCAACGGGCAGTTGATCACCGGATGGGCCTACGCTTCAAAGGGTGAACCAGTTGAAGTCCCGTGAGCCCGGATCCGTCACCCTGCCCGGAACGCTGTCCTCCGCCCTGCGCGACGAACTGATCGCCTTCCGCAGGGACTTGCACATGCACCCGGAGCTCGGCAACCAGGAGTTCCGTACCACCGCCGCGCTCAAGGCCCGCCTGGAGGCGGCCGGCCTGGCGCCGCGCGTCCTCCCGGGCGGCACGGGCCTCATCTGTGACATCGGCACCTACGACGGCGGGCGCCCCATGCTCGCCGTCCGCGCCGACCTCGACGCCCTGCCCATCCCCGACGCCAAGACCGTCGCGTACCGCTCCACCGTTCCCAACCGCGCCCACGCCTGCGGCCACGACGTGCACACCACCACCGTCCTCGGCGCCGGCCTGGTCCTCGCCGAGCTGGAGCGCGAGGGCCGGCTGCCCCGCCCGGTGCGGCTGCTCTTCCAGCCCGCCGAGGAGGTGCTGCCGGGAGGCGCGGCCGACGCGGTCGCGGCCGGCGTCCTCGACGGCGTCGGCCGCATCATCGCCGTCCACTGCGACCCCAAGGTCGACGCGGGGAAGATCGGGCTGCGCACCGGTCCCATCACCTCCGCCTGCGACCGCCTGGAGATCACCCTCGACGGCCCCGGCGGCCACACCGCCCGCCCGCACCTCACCACCGACCTGGTCACCGCCGCCGCCCGGATCGCCACCGACGTGCCGGCCGTGCTCGCCCGCCGGGTCGACGCCCGCTCCGGACTCTCGGTCACCTGGGGCCGGATCGAGGCCGGCCACGCGCCCAACGTCATCCCGCAGCACGCCGAACTCTCCGGCACCGTCCGCTGCCTCGACCTGCCCGCCTGGCGCGACGCCCCCGACCTGGTGCACGCCGCCGTCGACGAGGTCGCCGCGCTGCACCGGGCCAAGTCCACGGTGAACTACGTCCGGGGCGTCCCGCCGGTGGTCAACGACCACACGGTCGCCGAACTGCTCCGGGAGGCCATGACCGCCCGGTGCGGCGTCGACTCGGTCGAGGACACCGAGCAGAGCCTCGGCGGCGAGGACTTCTCCTGGTACCTGGAGCACGTGCCCGGCGCGATGGCCCGGCTCGGCGTCCGCACCCCCGGCGATCCGCGCGTACGCGACCTGCACGCGGGCGACTTCGACGTCGACGAGCGGTGCATCCGGACCGCCGTGGAGCTCTTCACCGCCGCCGCGCTGATCGACGCCGACGCGAGCTGAACCCCCGGGGCACCGCCTCCCGCCATGCGTGGGGCGGTGCCCCGATCTCGGCTGATGACACGGGGTTGCGCCTTGATCGCGAAGCGTGTACGGGTACTGTGACCCGTGGGTTCGCGTCGATACGGTAACGACTCATGAACGGGTCTTTAACTGACATCTACGCGCGTTACGATCGCCGCAAAGCCAGCGCCGGAAGAGGCGCTTTCGGTCAGTCTTGAAGGGACCCTCCTCTTGCGCCGGATCACCAGGATCACCACCGTGGGCATCGCCTCCGCGGCGCTCGCGCTCTCCGCGACCGCCTGCGGCAAGTCGTCCTCCGACGGCGGCTCCGACTCCGACTCGAAGGCCGCCAAGGCCGCCATCGCGTACGACATCGGCGGCCGTGGCGACCAGTCCTTCAACGACGCCGCCTACGCGGGCCTGAAGAAGGCCGAGGACGAGCTCGGCGTCAAGGGTGCCGAGGCCGAGCCGTCGTCCGGTGAGGGCGACGCCGACAAGGTGCAGCGCCTCACCTCGCTGGCCCGCGCCGGCAACAACCCGGTCATCGGCGTCGGCTTCGCCTACGCCCCGGCCATCGAGAAGGTCGCCAAGCAGTTCCCGGACACGACCTTCGGCATCATCGACGACACCTCGGTGACCGGCAAGAACATCGCCAACCTCGTCTTCAACGAGGAGCAGGGCTCCTACCTGGCCGGCGTCGCCGCCGCCAAGGCGTCCAAGTCCGGCACGGTCGGCTTCATCGGCGGTGTCGAGGTCCCGCTGATCAAGAAGTTCGAGGCCGGCTACGTCCAGGGCGTCAAGGACACCAACCCCAAGGCGAAGGTGCTCACCCAGTACCTGACCCAGCCGCCGAACTTCGACGGTTTCGCCAAGCCCGACCTGGGCAAGGCCGCCGCGGAGGGCCAGCTCGACAAGGGCGCCGACGTCGTCTACGCCGCCGCCGGTCTCGCCGGCTCCGGTGCGATCGAGGCCGCCTCCAAGGCCGGCAAGTGGTCCATCGGCGTCGACTCCGACCAGTACAACCAGGCGGGTCTCGCCGAGTACAAGGACTCGATCCTGACCTCGGTCACCAAGGACGTCTCCGACTCGGTCTACAACCTGATCAAGTCGGTCAAGGACGGCAAGCCGCAGACCGGTGAGGTCCGCTACGGTCTCGCCACGGACGGCGTCGGCCTGGCCGACTCCAACCCGAAGTACAAGTCGATGACCGACCTCATCGCCGCGGTGGACAAGGCGAAGAAGGACATCGTCGACGGCAAGATCACGGTCAAGACCGCTCCGTAAGGCGCGCAGCTCACGACCTGTTGCCCGCGGGCCCGGCCCCATTCCCGTACGGGTTTTCATTTTTCGGCAGCGCTACGCGTGTAGATGTCGCACCGGCACGATAACTTCGCCCCGCCCTGCCCTCCGCTCCCACTCCTTTCGGCCAAGGAGAGTGCGTCATCAACGCGTCCAGCCCCCCTGCCGTGGAACTCCACGGCATCACCAAGCGCTTCCCCGGCGTCGTCGCCAACAAGGACATCGCGATCACCGTCCGCAAGGGCACGGTCCATGCCCTCATCGGTGAGAACGGTGCCGGCAAGTCGACCCTCATGAAGATCCTCTACGGCATGCAGAAGCCGGACGAGGGCACCATCGCCATCGACGGTGAGCAGGTCTCCTTCTCCAGCCCCGGCGACGCGATCGCCCGCGGCATCGGCATGGTGCACCAGCACTTCATGCTCGCCGACAACCTCACCGTCCTGGAGAACGTCGTCCTCGGCGGCGAGAAGCTGTACGGCATCGGTGCCAAGGCCCGCAAGAAGATCAAGGAGATCTCCGACGCGTACGGCCTCGGCGTCCGTCCCGACGCCCTCGTCGAGGACCTCGGCGTCGCCGACCGCCAGCGCGTGGAGATCCTCAAGGTCCTCTACCGTGGCGCGAAGATCCTCATCCTCGACGAGCCGACCGCCGTCCTGGTCCCGCAGGAGGTCGACGCGCTCTTCGACAACCTGCGCGAGCTCAAGGCCGAGGGCCTGACCGTCATCTTCATCTCGCACAAGCTGGGCGAGGTCCTGAAGGTCGCCGACGACATCACCGTCATCCGGCGCGGCACCACCGTCGGCACCGCCGACCCGAAGACCGCCACCACCAAGCAGCTCGCCGAGCTGATGGTCGGCAGCGAGCTGCCCTCCCCGGAGACCCGCGAGTCGACCGTCACCGACGTCGCCATGCTCCAGGTGCAGGGGCTGACCCTGCTGGAGGGCGGGGCCACCGGCGCCCCGCTGACCACCGCCGCCCCCGCGGACCCGTCGAGCACGACGGTCGTCCCGGAGGTCGCGGCCGGCCGCAAGCTGCTCGACGACATCTCGCTCACCATCCACAAGGGCGAGATCCTGGGCATCGCCGGCGTCGAGGGCAACGGCCAGACCGAGCTCATCGAGGCCCTGATGGGCATGGCCACCCCCGACGCGGGCGTCATCTCCCTCGACGGCGAGGACATCTCCAAGGTCTCGGTGCGCAAGCGCCGCGAGGGCGGCATCGGCTACATCCCCGAGGACCGGCACCGCCACGGCCTGCTCCTGGAGGCCCCGCTCTGGGAGAACCGCATCCTCGGCCACGTCACCGAGGCCCCGAACTCCAAGCGCGGCATCCTCGACCCGAAGGCCGCCCGCAAGGACACCGAGCGGATCGTCCGCGAGTACGACGTCCGCACCCCGGGCATCGACGTGACCGCGGCCTCCCTCTCCGGCGGCAACCAGCAGAAGCTGATCGTCGGCCGCGAGATGAGCCACAACCCCAAGTTCCTGATCGCCGCCCACCCCACCCGCGGTGTGGACGTCGGCGCGCAGGCGCAGATCTGGGACGCGATCCGCGACGCCCGCCGCGAGGGCCTGGCGGTGCTGCTGATCTCCGCCGACCTCGACGAGCTGATCGGCCTCTCCGACACCCTCCGGGTCATGTACCGCGGCAAGCTCGTCGCGGACGCGGACCCCGCCACCATCACGCCCGAGGAGCTGGGCTCCGCCATGACCGGCGCGGCCTCCGGCCACCTCGAAGGCACCGAGCAGTCCGAAGACGGTGACGCCCGATGATGAAATTCGACAAGGACAAGCTGATCATCGGGGCCGCCGGCCCGGTGCTCGCGCTGGTCTCCTCGTTCGTGCTCACCATGCTGGTGCTGCTCGCGACGGGCCTCGACCCGATCGAGCCGATCCAGCTGATGATCGACAACGCCGGCTACTCGGACATCCAGGTCCTGATCGTCAACCAGACGGGGATCTACTACCTGGCAGCCCTGGCCGTCGCCATCGGCTTCCGGATGAACCTCTTCAACATCGGCGTCGACGGCCAGTACCGCCTCGCCGCGATGGTCTCGGCCGTGGTCGGCGCCTCGGTCGAGCTGCCGGGGCCGCTGCACATCCTGCTGATCGTGGTCGTCGCGATCCTCACCGGCGCCTTCTGGGCCGGCATCGCCGGCATCCTGAAGACCACCCGCGGGGTCTCCGAGGTCGTCTCGACGATCATGCTGAACGCCATCGCGACCTCGCTGATCGCCTGGCTGATCCTGCCGAAGAACCTCGGCGTCCAGCCCGAGGGCTCCAACGACCTGACGACCGGCGAGATCGCCGAGTCCGGCTGGTTCCCCGGCATCGACATGGGCCAGGGCAACGGCGAGATCTACGGCTTCACCTTCGTCGCCCTCGCCCTCGGCGTCGTCTACTGGTTCGTCCTCAACCGCACCCGCTTCGGCTTCGACCTGCGCGCCACCGGCGAGAGCGAGTCCGCGGCCCAGGCCAGCGGCGTCGACGCCAAGAAGATGATCCTCACCTCGATGCTCATCTCCGGCGGTCTCGCGGGCCTCTCCGGCATGCCCACGCTGCTCGGCGACACCCACACGTACAGCCTGTCCTTCCCGGTCGGCGTCGGCTTCACCGCCATCACGATCGCGCTGCTCGGCCGGAACAACCCGGTCGGCATCCTCTTCGCCGCGCTGCTCTTCGCGTTCCTCGACAAGGCGTCCTCGTCGCTCGACGTCGAGGGCTACCCGAAGGAGATCACGCAGATCATGCAGGGCATCATCGTGATCGCCGTGGTCGTCTCCTACGAGCTCGTCCGCCGTTACGGCACCCGCCGCCAGCAGCAGAAGGTCGGCGAGGAGCTGGCCGCCGGCGGCGCCATCAAGACCGACAAGGAGGTCTCGGCATGAGCACCGGTACCGTCGCCAAGCCGAGCGCCGCTCCCAAGAAGACCGGGCGCCGCAAGCTCACCTGGCCCTGGATCCTGCTGATCGTCGCGGCCGGCCTCGTCCTCTTCTCCCTCGTCCGCGTCATCTCCGGCGCCGACGACCTGACCTCCGTCGGCCAGGTCTCCGGCGCGCTCCGCCTCGCCGTGCCGATCGGCATGGCCGGCCTCGGCGGCCTGTGGGCCGAGCGCGCGGGCGTGGTCAACATCGGTCTCGAAGGCATGATGATCCTGGGCACCTGGTTCGGTGCCTGGGCCGGCTACCAGTGGGGCCCCTGGGTGGGCGTCCTGCTCGGTGTGCTCGGCGGCGCGCTCGGCGGCCTGCTGCACGCGATCATCACGATCACGTTCAACGTGAACCACATCGTCTCCGGTGTGGCGATCAACATCCTCGCGGCCGGCTTCACCATGTACCTCTCGAACTTCACGTTCGCGGAGGCCGAGGGCGGCTCCTCCAAGCAGTCCCCGCGCATCGACCCGATCACCGACATCACCATCCCGGGGCTTTCGGACTGGCTGGCCGACCTCCAGCAGAAGCACTGGTTCCTGATCTCCGACCTCGCCGGCATCCTCGGCGGCCTGGTCACCGACCTGTCGCTGCTCACCGTCGTCGCGATCCTGCTGATCCCGGCCACCTGGTGGGTGCTCTGGCGCACCGCCTTCGGCCTGCGGCTCCGCTCCTGCGGTGAGAACCCGGTCGCCGCCGAGTCCCTCGGCGTCAACGTCTACAAGTACAAGTACATCGCCGTCACCATGTCCGGCGCCCTCGCCGGCCTCGGCGGCGCGTTCCTGGCGATCGTCTCCACCGGCATCTACCAGGAGGGCCAGACCGGCGGCCGCGGTTACATCGGTCTCGCCGCGATGATCTTCGGCAACTGGATGCCCGGCGGCATGGCGCTCGGCGCCGGCCTCTTCGGCTTCACCGACAGCCTCAAGATCCGCGGCGGCGCCGAGAACGTCCACGCGCTGCTGCTGCTCGTCGCGATCCTCCTGGTGCTTGCCGCCGCCTGGCAGCTGTACAAGAAGAAGTACGTGCCCGCCGTGGTCTCCGCCGTCTTCGCGGTCGGCTTCTTCCTCTGGTACGCGCTCACCGACCAGGTCCCGAGCCAGTTCGTCGACGCCGCCCCGTACATCACCACCCTGCTCGTGCTGGCCCTGTCCGCACAGCGGCTGAGGATGCCGAAGGCGGACGGTCTGCCGTACCGGAAGGGCCAGGGCAAGTGACCACCGCCCTGTCCGAGGCCGACTGGGAGGCCCTGCGGGTCACGGCCCGGGACGCGATGTCCCGCGCCTACGCCCCGTACTCCGGCTTCCCGGTCGGGGCCGCCGCCCGCGTCGACGACGGGCGGACGGTCTCCGGCTGCAACGTGGAGAACGCCTCCTTCGGGCTCGGCCTGTGCGCCGAGTGCGGCCTGGTCTCGCAGCTCCAGGCCACCGGCGGCGGCCGGCTCACCCACTTCGTCTGCGTGGACGGCCGGGGCGAGTCGCTGGTGCCCTGCGGCCGGTGCCGGCAGCTCCTGTACGAGTTCGGCGGCCCCGACCTCGTCCTGGAGACGCCCGCCGGGTTCGTCACCCTGGCGGAGATGCTGCCGCAGGCGTTCGGCCCCGACCACCTCGCCAAGTAGCACACCGGAGCGGCCCTTCCGGCACGATGGAAGGGCCGCTCCTTCCGTTCCCCCCTCTATGCGCGTAGAAAGAGGCACCACGACATGGACGTCATCTCCGTCATCCGCACCAAGCGGGACAAGGGCGAGCTGAGCCCCGAGCAGATCGACTGGGTCATCGACGCCTACACCCGCGGCGCGGTCGCCGACGAGCAGATGTCCGCCCTGGCGATGGCCATCCTGCTCAACGGCATGAACCGCGACGAGATCGCCCGCTGGACGGCGGCCATGATCGCCTCCGGCGAGCGCATGAACTTCGACTCGCTCTCCCGCCCGACCGCCGACAAGCACTCCACCGGCGGCGTCGGCGACAAGATCACCCTCCCGCTCGCCCCGCTCGTCGCCGCCTGCGGCGCGGCCGTCCCGCAGCTCTCCGGCCGCGGCCTCGGCCACACCGGCGGCACCCTCGACAAGCTGGAGTCCATCCCCGGCTGGCGCGCGCTGCTCTCCAACGAGGAGATGCTGCACGTCCTCGACACCACCGGCGCGGTCATCTGCGCGGCCGGCGACGGCCTCGCCCCCGCCGACAAGAAGCTGTACGCGCTCCGCGACGTCACCGGCACGGTCGAGGCGATCCCGCTGATCGCCTCCTCGATCATGTCGAAGAAGATCGCCGAGGGCACCGGCTCCCTCGTCCTCGACGTCAAGGTCGGCACCGGCGCCTTCATGAAGACCATCGAGGACGCCCGCGAGCTGGCCTCCACCATGGTCGCGCTCGGCACCGACAGCGGCGTGAAGACGGTCGCGCTCCTCACCGACATGTCGACCCCGCTCGGCCTCACCGCCGGCAACGCCCTGGAGGTCCGCGAGTCGGTCGAGGTTCTGGCCGGTGGCGGCCCCCAGGACGTCGTCGACCTGACGATCGCCCTCGCCGCCGAGATGCTGGCCGCGGCCGGCATCAAGGACGCCGACCCGGCGAAGGCCCTCAAGGACGGCTCCGCGATGGACCACTGGCGCCGGATGATCGCGGCCCAGGGCGGCGACCCGGACGCGGCCCTCCCGGTCGCCCGCGAGCAGCACGTCGTCACGGCCCCGTCCTCGGGCGTCCTGACCCGCCTCGACGCGTACGACATCGGCATCGCCGCCTGGCGCCTCGGCGCCGGCCGCGCCCGCAAGGAGGACCCGGTGCAGGCCGGCGCGGGCGTCGAGCTGCACGCCAAGCCGGGCGACACGGTGACGGCGGGCCAGCCGCTCCTCACCCTCCACACGGACACCCCGGAGAAGTTCGACTACGCCCTGAAGTCCCTGGACGCCGCCTGGGACATCGCCCCCGAGGGCACCGACTTCACCCCGACCCCGATCGTCCTGGACCGCATCGCGTAACGGCCCTGGCATGTGCCGCTGACACCTTCGGGTGAACGGGACCGGTGGACCCCCACCGGTCCCGTTCGGCATGCTGGGATCGGTGACGACCGATTGAGGAGCACACCATGAGCGCACTCGCTGCCGAGCCCCACGCCGACGCGGGCAACGGCTGGGAGGACCTGGTCCGTCGCTGGGAGTCGATGGACTGGCCCGAGGGCTGCAAGGTGGAGATCATCGAGGGGATCATCACCGTGGCACCCACGCCATCCGGCCGGCACAACAGCATCGCCTACCGGGTTCTGAGGCGGCTCGCACCCGTCATCCCCGAGGACTGGGGCGTCTACCAGACGCAATCCGTCTCGATTCCGAGCCGCATGAGCGCCTTCGTCCCCGACCTCCTCGTGGCTCCTCTGGCCGAACTGGACGAACCCGGCCATCTCATCCCCGCCACAACGGGGGAACTCGTCGTCGAGGTCACCTCTCCGTCGAACGCGAGCACCGACCGGATCACGAAGGCCGCCGCGTACGCGGAAGCCGGAGTGCCGCTCTACCTCCTGATCGACGCCCACGCCCCCGGCGGCCCCACCGTCACCCTCTACGGCGAACCGAAGGGCGACGTCTACCGGGTCCTGGGCGCGGTCCCGTTCGGCGAGGAGATCCACCTCCCCGCCCCCTTCGACCTCACCCTCGACACGAGCGAGTTCCCCGTCAGCTGACCCCCATCAGCCCCGGCAGCCGCCGCATGTCGTCAAAGACCACCGTGCCCGCCCCCTCCAGCCGGTGGGCCGGGGTCAGACCCCCCGTGTAGCCGTACGCCCGCATCCCCGCCGCCCGCGCCGCGCGGACCCCGTACGGGCTGTCCTCCACCACCGCGCACCGCTCCGGCGCCACGCCCATCGTGGCGGCGGCGTGCAGGAAGAGGTCCGGGGCCGGCTTGCCCCGCGCGACATCGCGGGCGCTGAAGACCCGCCCCTCGAAGCGGTCGAGCAGGCCCGTGCGGGTGAGGTTGCGGCGGATCTCGACGTGGCTGCCGTTGGAGGCCAGGCAGTACGGGACCGACAGGGCGTCCAGGACCTCCGTCACCCCCTCGACCGCCGTCAGCTCGGCGTCGAGCACCGTCTCGTACCGGATCCGGTACGGCTCCTGCCAGCCCGGCTCCAGCGGCCGGCCCCGCCGCTCCTCGACGAGGGCCGTCCAGATCTCGTGCGGGGAGCCCACGAAGTGCTCGACCAGCTCCGCCTCGGTGAACTCGGCCCCCAGCTCGGCGAAGACCTCCCGGTCCACCCGGCAGTAGAGCCGCTCGCTGTCCACCAGAACGCCGTCACAGTCGAAGATCACCAGTTCGACGGGGTGAGAAGTCATGATCGCGAGCCTAGCGCGATGACTTTCCCGCCCTCCGGCGGTCACCCCCTCGTGGACACCAGTCAGCCCCTCGTCATGACCCTGCCCGCCGCGCCCACCCGCGAGGAGGTCGCCCGGCTCTGCGCCGAGCTGGCCGCCGCCCCGCCCGGGGACGTGCGGTGCGAGGTCGACCCGCGCGCCCACGGCCTCCCGGCCCTCGACGCGCTGGCCCGCCTGGCGCTCGCGGCCCGGCGCGCGGGCCACCGGCTGACCTTCGACGGAGCGGGACCCGACCTCACGGCCCTGCTCCGCCTCACCGGCCTGGACGAGGTCCTCTGACTACGCCTCCAGCCGCTCCGGCAGGTCGAAGAGCGGGAACCAGCGCGGGGTGTCCAGGAAGAAGTCCATCCCGGCCACCTTCCCGTCCCGCAGCTCCAGGACGATCAGGGCCCACGGGCTGTAACCGCCCTCCGGGTCCGGGTGGTAGTGCGCGAAGGCCGGCGAGCCGTTGGCGACCGTCGGCACCAGCTTCGAACCGCGGCAGACGTCGCCGACGCCGAGCATCCAGCCCACGATGTTCTCGTGGCCCTGGAGCCAGAGGTCGAACGGCGGCATGGTCATGGTCGCGTCCTCGTGGAGGAGCGCGGTCAGCGCCTGCATGTCGTAGCCCTCGAAGGCGGCCACGTACCGCTCCAGGAGCGCCTGCTGCTCCTCGTCCAGCGGGTTCGCCGCGTCGGACTCGGCGGGGGCCTGCTCGGCGATGGTCGCCCGGGCCCGCTGGAGCGCGCTGTTCACCGAGGCGACCGAGGTGTCGAGCAGCTCGGCGACCTCGGCCGCCTTCCACGCGAGCACCTCGCGCAGGATGAGCACGGCCCGCTGCTTCGGCGCCAGGTGCTGGAGCGCGGCGACGAAGGCGAGCCGCACGGTCTCCCGGTGCAGCGCCGCCTCCGCCGGGTCGCCGACGGTGGGCAGCACGCGCCCGTCCGGGATCGGCTCCAGCCAGGTGATCTCCGGCTGCTTGACGAGCTGCGCCTGCGCGACCGGCGTCGGCCCGGACAGGTCCATGGGCCGCGCCCGCTTGTTCCCCGCGTTCAGCGCGTCCAGGCAGACGTTGGTGGCGATCCGGTAGAGCCAGGACCGCAGCGACGAACGCCCCTCGAAGGAGTCGAGCGCCTTCCAGGCCCGCACCATCGTGTCCTGCACCGCGTCCTCGGCCTCGAAGGAGGACCCCAGCATCCGGTAGCAGTAACCGGTCAGCTCACGCCGGTACTTGTCGAGTTCATCGGTCGTCACCACGGCGGTCTCGCCCATCGCGTCCCCACTCACCCCTCACCGGCACCCGTTCGGTGCCGGTGAGAGCGAAGCTACCGCAGCGCACCGACAGCCGGGGTCAGGTTCCCGGCTTGCGCCCGTACACGTAGACGTCGTCGCCGTTGCGCAGCAGGTTCCAGTACGCCTTGGCGTCGGCCGACCGCATGTTGACGCAGCCGCCCGAACCCGGCGGGTTCCACATCGACTTGGTGGTGGAGTGGAACGCCTGGCCGCCGTCGAAGAACTGCGAGTACGGCATCGAGACGTGGTAGATCGTCGACCAGTGGTTGATGTTCCGCCAGTAGATCTTCTTCAGGCCGGTCCGGGTCTCGGTGCCGTCCTTGCCGGTGCGCACCGGCACCGGGCCGTACTTGAGGCGCGAGCCGTCCTGGATCCAGCTGAGCTGGCGGGTGAGGTCCACGCAGGCGATCCGGCCCTTGTTGGTCGGACACTTGCCGGCCTTGTTCGGGTTGGTCCCGGCCGCCTTCTGCTGGATCATCGTGTTCATGGTGCGCCAGGTCAGCGGCCCCGCGTAGCCCATGGTCGGCGTGATGCCGTGCTTGCGCTGGAACGCCTGGATGGCCTGGCAGTCGCCGAGCGACTGGCGCCCGTCGACGGTGCGGCCGAGGAACTTCTCGACCTGCTTCTGGTACGGGCCCGTCGTCACGTTGCACGACGCGGCCTGGGCCGGCGAGGCGCCCAGCACGAGGGCGGCCGGAACGAGCAGCGAGGTGAG
This sequence comes from Streptomyces sp. NPDC058955, assembly GCF_042741435.1. Classification (NCBI taxonomy): domain Bacteria; kingdom Bacillati; phylum Actinomycetota; class Actinomycetes; order Kitasatosporales; family Streptomycetaceae; genus Streptomyces; species Streptomyces sp. NPDC058955. The sequence continues at coordinate 55,133 of NZ_JBHYKM010000020.1, forward strand.
GCCGGCGGCTATGCCGGCTCTCTTCCCCGCTCGGCGCGTGAATCCGTTCATGATCGTCAACTCCCCCTTGAGTCCTGATATTTGGGACGTGCGGGGGAGGGGTCCGGTTGCGCCGGGACCGAACCCGTGACAAGGCGGTCACACGGCCGTGCTCAGGCCGTCACCGGGCGGATCCGCCGCGCCTCGACGCGGGCGCTGTGCGACCCGTACAGGGTGATCGAGACGACGCCGACCACCGCCACCAGACCGATCGTGACCGTCCCGGCCCAGCCGCCCGCGTGGAAGGCGATCGCGCCGAGCGTGCCGCCCGCGCTGGAGCCCAGGTAGTAGGCGGACTGGTAGAGCGCGGACGCCTGCGCCCGCCCGGTCCTCGCCGTCCGGCTCACCGCGGACGACGCCACCGCGTGACCCGCGAAGAAGCCGGCGGTGATGAGGACCAGGCCCGCCAGGACCGCGGCCAGCGACTCGGACAGCGAGAGCAGCAGGCCCGCCGTGGTCGTGGAGACCGCCAGGTAGAGGGCCCCGCGCCGGCCCAGCCGGCCGACCAGCCTCCCGGCCGCCGCCGAGGAGACCGTACCGACCAGGTAGACCAGGAAGATCGAGCCGACCACGCCCTGCGGCAGCGAGAACGGGGCCTCCGCCAGCCGGTAGCCGATCACCGTGTACACGGCGCCGAAGACCGTCATGAACAGCGCGCCGATCCCGTACAGCCGCATCAGCAGCGGGTCCGCGAGGTGCCCCTTCACCGTGGCCGCCAGCGCCCTCGGGTTCAGCGTGGCGGGGGAGAAGTGACGGGCCTTCGGCAGCAGCGCCCGGAAGGCGAGCGCGCACACCAGGGAGGTCAGGCCGACGGCGGCGAGCCCCGCCCGCCAGCCCCACAGCTGCGCCACCCAGCCGGTGACAAGGCGGCCGCTCATCCCGCCGATCGAGTTGCCCGCGACGAAGAGGCCGATGGCGCCGATCAGCGCCCGGGGCCGCACCTCCTCGGCCAGGTACGCCATCGCCGAGGCCGGCAGGCCGGCCAGGGCCGCGCCCTGCAGCGCCCGCAGCGCGATCAGGACCTCCAGGCTGGGCGCGAACGGCACCAGGAGCGACACGCCCACCGCGACCGAGAGGGAGGCGGTCATCATCGTGCGCCGGCCGAAGCGCTCCGACAGCGCGCTGAGCGGCAGCACGCACAGGGCGAGCGCGCCGGTCGCGGCGGAGACGGTCCAGGAGGCGGCCGAGGCGGTGGCGCCGAACTCGGCGGAGATCGCCGGGAGGAGGGCCTGGGTGGAGTAGAGGAGGGCGAAGGCGGCCAGTCCGGCGGCGAAGAGCGCGAGGCTCATCCGGCGGTGGCCGGGGGCGCCCGGGGCGAGGCGGGTGTCGGCTGCGGTGTCGGCGGACGCGGCGGTGGCGGCGTCCGCCTTGGTACTGGCGGAAGGCATGCCACGAACGTAGGCCGACCACGATTCATGCGTCCAATGCACGGAACTGCTGTAATCGTTCCCATGGCGCATGAGTACAGGTCACAGGCCCGGCTGTCACCGAACAGTAACGAAGAAGACATGGGACCGCTGCTGGCGCCGCGGCTCGCCTACTTCGCCGCGGTCGCCCGGCACGAGCATGTGACCAGGGCGGCGGCCGAGATGGGCGTCCCGCAGTCGACGCTCTCCCGGGCGATCGTCCGGCTCGAAGCGGACCTCGGCGTCGCCCTGTTCGCCCGGCGCGGCCGGACCGTCGCGCTCACCCCGGCGGGCCGCCGCTTCCTGACCGCCGCCGAGCGCGCCCTCGCCGAGGTCGAGCGGGCCGCCGACACCGTACGGGCCGACGCCGACCCCACGGCCGGCCGGGTCGCCTTCGGCTTCCTGCACACCATGGGCTCGGAGACCGTGCCCGCGCTGATCCGGGCCTTCCGGGTGGACCACCCGAAGGTCCGCTTCACCCTCGTCCAGAACTACGGCGAGGCGATGATCGAACGGCTCCGCGCCGGCGAGCTGGACCTCTGCCTGACCTCTCCGGTGCCGGACGCCCCCGACCTGGTCGGCCGCCGGGTCGACGAGCAGCGGCTGCGGCTCGTCGTCCCCGACGACCACCGGCTGGCCGGGCGCCGCCGGATCCGGCTCGCCGAGGCCGCCGAGGAGACCTTCGTGACCCTCGAACCGGGGTACGGGCTCCGCCGCATCACCGACGACCTGTGCGCGGAGGCCGGCTTCACGCCCCGGGTCGCCTTCGAGGGCGAGGAGGCCGAGACCCTGCGCGGCCTGGTCGCGGCCGGCCTCGGGGTGGCACTGCTGCCGCCGCCGGCGGTGGCCCGCCCCGGGGTCGTCGAACTGACCGTGACCGCCCCGCGCGCGGTCCGCGAGATCGGCGTGGCCTGGCTGGACGGCCACCCGGACACGCCCCCGGTGGCCGCCTTCAAGAAGTTCCTGCTGAGCCGCCGCGGCCACCTCCTCCCGAAGGAGTCCCGGCCGCCGCAGGAGGAGTAGTCAGCGCCGCCGCGCGCCGGTCCCGAAGCCGGCCGCCAGCGGCATCCGCAGGCCGATCGGGGGCGGGGCCGCCATCGCGTCGGTCAGCGGGCGGGTGACCGGGCGGGCGAAGAGCGCGCCGAGCACGAAGTCGGCGGCGAGCGCCCGCACCTCGTCGGCGTACTGGCGCAGCCCGTGCCCGTCCGTGTGCACCTCGAAGCGGCAGGTCTCCCGGTTGGCCTTCTTGGCCCGCGCCGCGTACCGGAAGGACAGCTCGGGGTCGGTGCGGGCGTCGTTGGTGCCGTGCACGACGAGCACCCGCCGCCCGACCAGCTGCCGTACGGGTTCGGGCTCGGCGGCCACGTCGTCCTCGGGCAGCCAGGGCGCGAGCGCCAGGACCGCCCCGACCGCCGGATGCCCGGCCGCCCGCAGCGCCGCCCGGGCGCCCATGCCGTGGCCGATCAGACAGACCGGGACGTCGCCGTAGCGCCGCACCGCCTCGGCCACCGCCCAGGAGGCGTCGGCCGCGAGCTCCGCGTCGGTGCCGTTCCAGCCGCGCCCCCGGTAGCGCACGACCTGGGCGACCAGTCCCTCCGACCGCCCCGCGCGGGCGAGTTCGCGCCCCAGCGGCAGGGCGGCGGCGTGCGCCCTGGCCGAGGCGCGGCGCCCCGACACCGCCTCCCCGTCCGGCAGGAGCAGCGCCACGCCGCCCACCGCCGCCACGGACCGCGAAACCCCGACAGGCCGACCGAGCCGGGGTCTCCGGCCGTCGGCAGTCCCCACGAGTGCGTACTGCGCCATCAGATTCCTCCCGAAAGGGGACGTCCGGCTGTGGCCGGAGGGGGAATTTCGTCCTCGGACCCGACGCGCACGGCGCCGGATCCCGCTCCGTCCTCCGCCCACGGCAGACGGTCGCAAAGTGGTAGCATCTTGGTTGTGGCTAGAGGTGATCGCAGGGAGTCGCTGAACCTTCGCGTCGCTCCTGAGCTGAAGCGGCAGATCGAGGCATACGCCGAGCGCGTGGGCATCTCGATCAACGCTGCTGCATGTGTTCTCCTCGCCGACGGCCTGCGGGCCGAACGAAGGCGCGAGCGGTGATCCGCGCGTACAAATTCCTGCTGCGTCCCACCGCCCGTCAGATCGTCGCGATGGCTGAGATGCTGAGGGATCACTGCTCCCTCTACAACGGCGCATTGCAGGAACGCCGCGATGCCTACCGGCACATCTCGAAGACGAGCCTCACGTACGGGCAGCAGTCCGTGCAGCTCAAGGCGATCCGATCCTTCGACCAGGAGCGGCAGGGGCGCTGGTCGTTCTCCTCGCAGCAGGCGACCTTGCGCCGCCTGGACAAGGCGTTCGCCGCGTTCTTCCGTCGGGTCAAGGCGGGGCAGACGCCGGGCTACCCCCGGTTCAAGGGTGTCGGCCACTTCGACACGGTGGTGTTCCCGAAGGATGGCGACGGCTGTCGCTGGGACTCCACCCCCCACGACCCCGTGACCCGCGTCCGACTGCAAGGCATCGGGCACGTACGTGTGCACCGGCACCGGCCCGTGCGCGGCCGGGTCAAGACGATCGGCGTGAAGCGCGAGGGCAACCGCTGGTACGTCGTCCTGTCCTGCGACGAGGTGCCGGCCGAACCCATGCCTGAAACGGGCGCGGTGGTCGGCATCGACATGGGCATCAGTCACTTCCTGACCACCTCCGCCGGCGAACACGTCATCAACCCGCGTTTCCTCGAAGCGGCCGCCGACGACCTGGCCGAAGCACAGCGGTACCTCGCGACGTTCCCCCAGCGCACCAGGCGACGCACCAGGGCGCATCGGGCCGCAGCGCGGCGCGTGGCGAGGATCCACGCGAAGATCCGGCGCCAGCGGCTGGACCACGCGCACAAGACCACGCACGCCCTCGTACGAGACCACGACGTGATCGCGCATGAGCGGCTGAACACGGCAGGCATGACCCGCACGCCCAACCCCAGGCCCGACCCCGACAACGACGGCGCGTTCCTCCCGAACGGCGCCGCTGCCAAAGCGGGTCTGAATCGATCGATCCTCGACGCGGGTTGGGGGATGTTCCTCGCGATCCTCGCCGACAAGGCTGAAAGAGCCGGTCGGACCGTCATCGCCGTGGACCCCCGCAACACTTCCCGGTCGTGCCCCGCGTGCGGGCACACCGCGCAGGAGAACCGCGTCACCCAAGCGAAGTTCCAGTGCACGGCGTGCGGGTTCGCGGCGAACGCGGACCACGTCGGTGCGACGAACGTCCTCAACAGGGCCGGGCTGGCCCTCTGCGACGTGGCCTAGCCGCCGACACAGGAAGCCCGCGCGTCGATGCGTGGGTGGAGTCACGACAGAACAGTCTCAGAAGCGGAGGTGTACGGCAGTCGTACGCGCGGTCTCTGTTACGTATCGTCCGGTGAGCGAACGCCCCTACCCTCTACGCCCGTTCGAAGCAGTGGACGGCGCCGACGGGGACGAAGCCGCGCCGCTCGTACCAGTGGCGCGGCCAGTCGTCGGCCAGCGCCGACAGGAAGACGGTGGCGCAGCCGGCTTCGGCGGCCATGCGCAGCGCCGTGTCCAGGACCACCTCGGCGTGCCCCTGCCGCAGGTGGGAGGCGGCCGTCACCAGGTCCTCGATCTGGGCCGTCCCGGAGGCCGGGTCCAGATACAGGTCGCCCCAGGAGGCCACCTCGCCCCACTCGTCGTGGGAGGCGAGGAACCGCACGTCGGGGGCGCCGCGCCGGCGGGCGGCCCGCCGCTCGACCAGGTCCCGGATCACTTCGTCGCCCGCCTCCGGCAGGAACCGGCGCCAGCTCTCCGCGAGCGGTCCGCGCAGGGCCGGGAGGTCCACCTCCCGCGCCCCGCCGAGCTCCGGGACCGGGCCGGTGTGACGCATCAGGAGCACCTTCGCGCAGTCGTACCCGGCCCGGGTCAGCGGCTCCGAACAGGCCGCGGCGGTCGCCTCGTCGAGCACGTACACCGCCCGGTGCGGGAGGTGGGCCAGGAGTTCCTCGGTGCGGGCGGGAAGGGCTCCGGGGTCGGTGGGGCCGTCGACCAGGACGTGGTTGTCGCCGCGCGACAGCGCGTAGGCGTCGTCGAGGGCCGCGAAGCCGCCGGGGAAGTCGACGGTCCGGGCCGCCTGCCGGCGGGTGAAGGCGGACACGAAGGCGTGGATGCGCCGGAGTTCGGCGGCGGCGACGGCGGCGGTCATACGGCCAGCGTAGGCGGCCGCGGCCGCGCGCCGCACCGGAAAATCCCGCTCCGCGCGCGGCGCCGACAAGGCGCGTTCTACGCGCGTAGGGGCTAGAGTGCGGCAATGACGAGCCAGACATCCCACGTCCCCACCGCGGACCAGATCCGCCGTGCCCCGAAGGTGCTGCTCCACGACCACCTCGACGGCGGACTGCGCCCCGGCACGATCATCGAACTCGCCCGCGAGCAGGGCTACTCGAAGCTGCCCGAGACCGAACCCGACAAGCTCGGCATCTGGTTCCGCGAGGCCGCCGACTCCGGTTCCCTGGAGCGGTACCTGGAGACCTTCGCGCACACCTGCGCCGTCATGCAGACCCGCGAGGCGCTCTTCCGGGTCGCCGCCGAGTGCGCCGTGGACCTGGCCGAGGACGGCGTCGTCTACGCCGAGGTGCGGTACGCCCCCGAGCAGCACCTGGAGGCCGGGCTGACCCTGGAGGAGGTGGTCGAGGCGGTCAACGAGGGCTTCCGGGAGGGCGAGCGGCGGGCCCGTGCCGCCGGGCACCGGATCCGGGTCGGCGCCCTGCTCACCGCCATGCGGCACGCGGCCCGCGCGCTGGAGATCGCGGAGCTGGCCAACCGCTACCGGGACGACGGCGTCGTCGGCTTCGACATCGCGGGCGCCGAGGCCGGCTACCCGCCCACCCGGCACCTCGACGCCTTCGAGTACCTCAAGCGGGAGAACAACCACTTCACGATCCACGCCGGCGAGGCGTTCGGCCTCCCCTCCATCTGGCAGGCCCTCCAGTGGTGCGGCGCCGACCGGCTCGGCCACGGCGTCCGGATCATCGACGACATCGAGGTCGCCGACGACGGCGAGGTGCGGCTCGGCCGGCTCGCCGCCTACGTCCGCGACAAGCGGATCCCGCTGGAGATGTGCCCGACCTCCAACCTCCAGACCGGCGCCGCCGACTCGTATGCGGAGCACCCCATCGGGCTGCTCCGCAAGCTCCACTTCCGGGCCACGGTGAACACCGACAACCGTTTGATGAGCGGCACCAGCATGAGCCGGGAATTCGAGCTCCTGGTCGACGCCTTCGACTACACGCTCGACGATCTCCAGTGGTTCACGGTCAATGCGATGAAATCAGCGTTCATTCCTTTCGATGAACGACTCGCGATGATCAACGACGTGATCAAGCCCGGATATGCCGAACTGAAGTCCGAGTGGCTTTTCCGGCAGACCGCCACGACCAGCGCTTCTTCCGGCCGGGAGGGCTGAGGGAAGGGGCGGCGAGGGCGCCGGATCCGCCGGGGGAGTGCGACACCCGGCGGTAATCCGGTGTTTGCGGAGCGGAGTCGGGGCGGTTAGTTTGCGGAACTCCTGCATGTCCGGATTCCTCTGTTCCGGATTTTCCTGACGCCCCGAAGCTCAGCTCTCCAAGCCAAGGATGATTTTCAGATGAAGCAGTCTGCCGCCAAGAAGCTCGGTGTCGCCGCTCTCGGTGCCGCATTCGCCGCTGCCGCCGCCGGCACGGCCTCCGCGGCCCCGCTCCCGGCGCTCGACGGCGTCGACGCCCTGGGCTCCGTGTCCCAGCTCGCCCCGCTGGGCGACGGTCTCACCACCCTCCCCGACGGCGCCGGCGAGTCCCTCTCCGCGGGCCAGGGCGCCCTCGGCCAGGGCCTCGACCAGGGCGTCAAGACCCTTCCCGAGGCGGCCGGCCAGGCCACCCAGAACCTGCCGACCGACGCCGCCACCGGCGCCCTCGGCGCCACCCCGCTCGGCCAGGTCACCGGTCTCCTCGGCGGCCTGCCGGTGGGCGCCGGCGGCCTGCCGATCGGCTGACCCACACCCCACGCCGAAGGGGGGGGGGCCCCGGGCCACCCCGGGGCGCGCCCCGGGGGGGGGGGGCCCCGCCCCCCGGCGCCACGCCGCCGCGCGCGGCGGGGGCGGGCGCGG
>NZ_JBHYKM010000020.1:62737-85486 GCF_042741435.1 Streptomyces sp. NPDC058955
CGCCCCGCGCAGCGCCCCCCGCGGCGCCCCCCGCGGGGGCGCGGGCGCGCTCCCGAGCGGCTCCCCCCCCCCCCCCGCCCAGGGGGCGCCACCGCGGATCACCCGGGTCCGCGCCCCTTCGGCGTGCTCACGCGCCGCCGGCTACCAGGCCGCGCTCGCCTTCGTCCTCGACTCGCTCGGCAGCAGCAGCCAGAGCGCCAGGTAGAGCAGGAACTGGGGGCCGGGCAGCAGGCACGAGGCCAGGAACAGCACCCGCATCGTCAGGGCGGAGGTGCCGAAGCGCCGGGCGAGCGCCGCGCACACCCCGCCGATCATCCGGCCTTCACGCGGGCGGACCAGTGCGGCCATGGTGGGCTCCTTCGTCGGTTCGGGAGGCCACTTCCGTCGGGCTCCCGATGACTCCATGGTGCCGGGGAGGCCACCCCTTCGACGTCGCCCTACGGGGCGATCGGAACCCTGGGAATCCTCGGGGTACGACCCTGATCGGCCTCGTTCCCCCTCATGACCCGACCCCGACTCCGGCTCCCACCCGCGGAGGAGGACCGGCGCCGCCGCAGCCGCGCCCGCGCGGCCGGCACCACCAGGAGATGCGCCAGCGCCACCCCCAGGGTGTTCAGCAGCACCGAGTCCACGTCCACGACCTGCCCCGGCACCGCCGTCTGCAACAGCTCCAGGGCCAGCGACACCAGCGCCCCCGCCGCCGTCGTCCGGGTCAGCGACCCCCACCGGGACGCGTCGAGCCGCGCGTCGCACATCGGCAGCAGCACCCCGAGCGGGGCGAGCAGCAGCAGTCCCTCGGCGATCAGCCGGGCCGCCTCGGCGGGCCCCAGCGCCAGATCGGCGCGCAGCCCGGCCAGCGGCACCGTGTTCGGGGCGGTCACCCAGGCCACGTCCCGTGGGAGCAGTCCGACCCAGGCGACGAGCAGCAGATGCGCGACCAGGAGCACGAACCCGGTCACGCGGACGACCACGGCGGCGTTCCCGCCCGAACCTTGACGCTGCACGCCCCCCAAGACGCGGCCCGCGCCGGGATCGGTTCCGGTTCAGCCCGCCGGCGTCGCCGGGGCGGACGGCGCCGCGGCCGTCGGCGGCGCCGACTCCGGGCGCTCCCGCAGCTCCCTCGTGCAGCGGTAGCGCTTCGGCGGGTACGCCCCCGGGCCCGCGAGCAGCACGGTGTGCCCGCCCGCGCCCGCCGAGCTCTCCGCGAAGGTGCACACCAGCTGCGACAGGGCCGCCGGCGCCAGGTCCTCCGGCTGCCGGCTCAGCCGCAGCGCGCCCTCCGGATCGCCGGTCCGGCCGCCCGCCACCTTCAGCGGAGCCCGTACCGCCGTGGTGAAACCGGCCTGCCGCTCCGCCTCCGACGGCTCCGCGAGGAGCTGCGCGAGCAGCGCCGACGCCGTCCGCACCGGATCGCCGCTCGCCTTGTCCTCCGGCTGCGGCGACCTGCGGTCCACCGGCTCCAGCTGCGAACCGCACACCAGGAACGCCCGCACCGGCACCCCCTGGGCGGGCGCCGACGCCTCCGGCACGTTGCACGGCACCCGCGACGGGGCCGGGCCCGCGTCCACCGGCACCGACGTCGTCCGGATCCCGCAGCCGGTGGCCAGCAGGGCGAGGGCCACCATCGTCGCCGTACGCAGCCTCACTCGTCCTCCCCCTTGCCCTGCCGGGAACCGGTGCCCAGTTCACGGGCGACCGCCGACGCGTCCCGGGGCAGCCGCAGCACGAACACCGCGCCGTCCACGGCGCCGTCCTCGCCCGTCGAGTTGGCGGCGGCGATCGTCCCGCCGTGGATCAGCGCGTTCTCCATGGCGATGGAGAGGCCGAGGCCGGAGCCGTCCGACCGGGGCCGCTGGGCGCTCGCCTTGTAGAAGCGGTCGAAGACGTGCGGCAGCACCTCCTCGGGGATGCCGGGACCGTGGTCCCGCACCGCGACGACCAGCTCCTCGCCGTCCGGCCCGTCCTCGGTGCGCACCGAGACCCGCACCGGCGAGCCGCCGTGCTTCAGCGCGTTCCCGATCAGGTTGGCCAGGATCACGTCGAGCCGGCGCGGGTCGAGCCGGCACATCACACCGCGCTCCGCGTCCAGCTCCACCGCGTCCAGCCAGGCCCGCGCGTCGACGCACGCGGTGATCTGGTCGGCGATGTCCACGTCGTCCAGGACCAGCCGGGCGGTGCCCGCGTCGAAGCGGGTCACCTCCATCAGGTTCTCCACCAGGTTGTTGAGCCTCCGGGTCTCGCTGACCACCAGCGCCACCGCCGGGGCGATCATCGGGTCCAGGGAGTCCTGCTCGTCCTCCAGGACCTCGGTCACCGCCGTCAGCGCGGTCAGCGGGGTCCGCAGCTCGTGCGACATGTCGGCGACGAACCGCCGGGAGGACTCCTCCCGCGCGCTCATGTCCGCGACCTTCTTCTGCAGGTTCTCCGCCGCGCTGTTGAACGTCCGTGACAGATCGGAGAGTTCGTCCGCGCCGGTGACCCGCAGCCGGGTGTCCAGCTTGCCCTCGCCGAGCTGCCGGGCCGCCTCGCCGAGCCGTCGCACCGGCCGCAGCACGGTCGTCGCCGCGACCTGCGCCATGAGCACCGAACCGATCACCGCCAGCCCGGTCGCGATCCCCAGCGACCAGGCCAGCGAGTTGAGGTCCGCCTTCTCCGCCGCCAGCGACTTGAACATGTAGCCGGCGGGCCCGCCGCCGTCGATCCGCGTCCCGCCGACCAGGTAGGGCGTCCCGCCCCGCTCGGTCCGCTGCCAGAACAGGTGGTACGGGTACGGGTTCGCGTCCGTCACCGGGCGCCGGGTGTCCACTGCCTCCCGCAGCGACACCGGCACGTCCTCCAGCGTGAACACGTCCGGGTCCGAGGCGCCCACGATCGGCTTCCCCGCGGCCCGCTCGCCCAGCAGCAGCACCTGGTAGCCGGCGCCGCCCGCGGTCATCTCCTCGGAGGCGCGCCGCAGATCCTCCTGCGTCGGCCGCAGCGGCAGCGTCGCCACCCGGTTCTGCATCTCCGACCGGAAGTCGTTCAGCGCGCTGTCCTGGGTCCGCTTGAGCACCGCCTCGCGGTTCAGCCAGTACGCGATCCCCGACGCCGACACCGCGGCGGTCAGCGCCACCAGCGCGAACACCACGACCAGCCGCAGGCGCAGGCTGGACAGCCGCAGCCAGGCCAGGACCCCCTTGTTCGACTTCGTCACGCAGGGACGTCCAGCCGGTAACCGACGCCCCGCACCGTGCGGATCAGGGTCGGCGAGGACGGCACGTCCTCCACCTTCGCCCGCAGCCGCTGCACACAGGCGTCCACCAGACGCGAGTCGCCCAGGTAGTCGTGCTCCCACACCAGCCGCAGCAACTGCTGCCGGGACAGCGCCTGTCCGGGCCGCCGGCTCAGTTCGAGCAGCAGCCGCAGCTCGGTCGGGGTCAGCTGGAGGTCGAGACCGTTCTTCGTCACGGTCATCGCCGCCCGGTCGATGACCAGCGAACCGAAGGTCGCCGAATCCGTCGACTCCCGCTCCCCGCGCCGCAGCACGGCCCGGATCCGGGCGTCGAGCACCCGCCCCTGCACCGGCTTCACCACATAGTCGTCGGCGCCCGACTCCAGGCCCACGACCACGTCGATGTCGTCGCTGCGGGCCGTCAGCAGGATGATCGGCAGCTGGTCGGTGCGGCGGATCCGCCGGCACACCTCGAAACCGTCGATGCCGGGCAGCATGACGTCGAGCACGACCAGGTCGGGCCGCTGCTCCTTGAGCAACTGCAGGCCGTCCTCGCCCGACGCGGCGGTGGCCACCCGGTGGCCCTGCCGGGACAGGGAGAGTTCGAGGGCCGTGCGGATGGCGTCGTCGTCCTCGATCAGCAACAGAAAAGGCACGGAGGTCATTCTGGCCCATGTGCCGTCGGAGATCGACCGCTCGGAGGCGCGCTTCCGTTCCGGCCCCTGTGACACGTCTGTGACAGTCGGCGGACAACGCCATGAAGTCCGCCGGGCAAGCTTCTTGGCACACGGACCGAAACACAGACTCCGACCGACAGGGGGGCGCGAGATGAACGCACTGCACAGCACCACCTCCAGCGCAGTCGTCACACGTCTCCACGATGTCGTGCGGAGCACCGAGAAGTCCGGGGGTGTGAACGGACGGGGGTGCGTTCGCACCGTCGGGCGTCAGCGCAAGGCGCCGTACATGGTCGCCGTCGCTGACGGGGGAGCGGTGTACGGGGAGGCCACGGGGGAGCGTTCCTGCTCGGAGGCCGAGTTCACGGCCTACGTCCAGGAGCGCCGGGCCTCCCTGTACGCCACCGCCTACCACCTGACCGGTGACCGGTTCGAGGCCGAGGACCTGCTCCAGAGCGCGCTGTTCTCCACGTACCGCGCCTGGGACCGGATCAGCGACAAGGCCGCCGTCGGCGGCTACCTGCGCCGCACGATGACCAATCTGCACATCAGCGCCTGGCGCCGGCGCAAGGTCAGCGAGTACCCGACCGAGGAGCTGCCGGAGACGGTCGGCGAGACGGACGCGATGCGCGGCACCGAGCTGCGCGCGGTGCTGTGGCAGGCCCTGGCCCGCCTGCCCGAGCTCCAGCGGACCATGCTGGTGCTGCGCTACTACGAGGGCCGGACCGATCCGGAGATCGCGGAGATCCTGGACATCAGTGTCGGCACGGTGAAGTCGAGCATCTGGCGCTCGCTGCGGCGACTGCGCGAGGACGAGGTGCTGAGCTTCGGCCGTGACGAGGAGGAGTCCTTCGGCGAGCTCGTCGCCTGAGGATCACGGGGGAACACGGGGGAGCACCACGGGGGACGGCCTCAGGGGGGATCTGGGGCCACGGGGGAAAGAACGAAGCGGGTCGTACGAGTCCGGGGGGTCTCGTACGGCCCGCTTCGGGTTGTCCGGGGTCTTCCCGGGTCAGTGGCTCGCGGGGGTGCGGTGGCGGCCGGCCGCGGCGGCGGCGAGCCGGCCCAGGGCCTCGGGCTTCGCGCAGGGGTGGGCGCCCAGGGCGGTCTGGCGGGCGACGATGGCGCGCTCGGCGCGCATCAGCCGCCAGCCGCGGCGGAGCAGCATCGGGACCGACTTGCGGCCCTCCCGCAGGTCGCGCAGGAGCCGGCGGCGGAAGGTGGTGGACGGGCGGCCGCGCAGGCAGAGCGCGTCGGCCAGCACGTCGAGCTCGCGGCAGCGGTCGACGATCTCGGCGGCGAAGATGCCCTCGGCGATGAAGAGCGGGGTCCGCTCGATGTCGAGGCGGTCGCTGCCGGTGCGCGAGCTGGTGGCGATGGAGTAGACGGGGACGTCGGTGCGGCCCGTGCGGCACAGCTCGACGATCGCGGCGACGGCGGCGTCCGCGTCCCAGGAACGTGGGGAGTCCCAGTCGATGTCGGTGCCGCCTTCGACGATCGGGAGCGACGGGTCGTCGCCCTCCTTGTAGAAGTCGTCGAGGCGCAGCACGGGGAGGCCCGCGGTGGCGGCGAGGGACGACTTGCCGGAGCCTGAGGGGCCCGCGAGCAGGACGACCCGGGTCGGGATCGGTTGGGAACTCACGGAACACCAGTGTGAGGCATTACCCCGTCCAGGGGACCACCGAGGAGGGCTGTTGGTATCGAGCATCACACCTCCACTACTGTCGGTGGCCGCTCGCTCACCCCTCGGAAGGAACCTCATGGCGCGTCACGCCCAGCCGAAGGCCCCCCGCCGCGGCGTCCTGTTCAAGGCCGGTCTCGGTGTCACCGCGGCCGGTGCCGCCGTGCTCGGCGCCGCGGCCGGCGCCCAGGCGGCCGCCCCGGCCGCCGGTGTGCCGCTGCCGGTGGACTCGCTGACCCGGACCGACGCCGGCGCGGCCGGCGCGGGCGCGCTGACCGGCGTCACCCAGGGCGTGGGGCCGCTGACGCGGCTGCAGCTCGACCCGCTGGCGAAGACCGGGGTGGACCCGCTGGCCAACGGCGTCGGCACCCAGGTCGCCGACTTCAAGCCGGTCGGCACCCACCTGGTCACCGACCACCTCACGCAGGGCGGGGCCGTGGCGGATCTGCCGGTCGCGGGTCCGCTGACGCAGAAGCTGCTTCCGTAGCCGCCCCTCCTCCTCCCGGCCGCCCCAGCGGGACCTCCCGGACGAGCCAGGCCACGGCGAAGGCCAGGGCGGCGAGCGCGGCGGCGCCGAGCAGGACGCCGTGGACGCCGTCGGTGACGGCCGCCCGGACGGCGTCCCGGGCCGGTCCGGGGAGCGCGGCGGCCCGCTCGGGGGTCAGACCGGGGTCGGCGCCGCCGAGCCGGGCCGTGAAGACCGCGCCGAGCACGGCCACGCCCAGGGAGCCGCCGAGGGTGCGGACCAGCGTGACGGTGCCGCTGGCCGCGCCCAGGTCGCGGGGCTCGGCCCCGTACAGGGTGATCAGCATCGTGGACTGCATGAGCAGGCCCATGCCGGTGCCCATGACGAGGGTCAGCGCGGAGGCGACGGCGGTCGGGGTGTCCGGTTCCAGGAGGAGCAGCAGGAGTGCGCCGGCCGTCATCAGCGCGCCGCCGGTCACCGGGTGGGCGCGGTAGCGGCCGGTGCGGGTGATCAGCCGGCCGGAGGCGAGCTGGGCGGCGACCATGCCGAGCATCAGCGGCAGGAGCAGCAGGCCGCTGGCGGTGGAGGACTGGCCGCGGGCGAACTGGAGGTACTGCGGCAGGTAGTTGAGGGCGGCGAGCATGCCGGCGCCGACCAGCAGGCTGAGGATCTGGGCGAGGGTGAAGTTCCGGCCGCGGAAGAGGCGGGGCGGGATGACGGGCTCCTCGGCGCGGAGCTCGACGCGGACGAACCAGGCGAGCGAGACGGCGGCGACGGCGGCCAGCGCGACGCCGGTGCCGGGGCCGCCGGCCCGGCTCGCGAGCAGGGTGAGGGCGAGGACGCCGGTGGTGAGCAGCAGGGCGCCGGCCCAGTCGACGCGGGCCTTCACGCGCGGGGTGCGGACGGTGAGGGCGAGCGAGACGATCAGCAGGGCGGCGACGCCGACGGGGACGTTGACGTAGAAGGCCCAGCGCCAGTCGAGGTGGTCGGTGAGGAAGCCGCCGAGGAGCGGGCCGCCGGCGAAGGCGACCGGGAGCATCGCGCCGGTGACGGCCTGCACCTTGGGGCTGTCCTCGGGGGCGACGAGGGTGCCGATCAGGGCGAAGGCGCCGACCATCAGGCCGCCGGCGCCGGCGCCCTGGAGGGCGCGGAAGGCGATGAGCTGGTCCATCGTCTGGGCGAGGCCGGAGAGGACGGAGCCGGCGAGGAAGACGGCGACGGCCGTGAGGTAGGCGCCCTTCCGGCCGAGGAGGTCGCCGGCCTTGCCCCAGAGGGGGGTGGTGACGGCGGTGGTGAGCAGGTAGGCGGTGACGACCCAGGAGAGCCGGTCTAGGCCGCCGAGTTCGCCGGCGATGGTGGGCAGGGCGGTGCCGACGACGGTGCCGTCGAGGGTGCCGAGGACGATGCCGAGCATGAGGCCGGAGATCCCCAGATAGGGGATGTGTCCTCCTGGCTGAGGGGTCGTCATGGTCAGGCTCCGTAGGGGGACTTGGCGCGGGCCTCGCGCAGGGCCTCGGCCCACCAGGCGAGTTGGCCGAGCATCGCCTTGGCGGCGGTGTCGGCGGCGGGGTCGACGGCCTTGCCCTCGGGGTCGAACTGCCCCCAGACGCCCTGGAGTCCGACGGCCTCGCGGATGGTGACGGCGTGCAGTTCGGCGAAGACGCCGCGCAGCTGCTCGACCGCGCGCAGGCCGGCGGAGAAGCCGCCGTAGGCGACGAAGCCGACGGGCTTGGCGTGCCACTCCCGGTTGTGCCAGTCGATGGCGTTCTTGAGGGAGGCCGGGAAGCTGTGGTTGTACTCGGGCGTCACGACGACGAAGGCGTCGGCGTCGGCGAGGCGGGGCGAGACGGCGGCGAGCAGCTCCCGGTCCTCGGCGCGGGCGGGCGCCTGGCCGAGCTGCGGGAAGACCGTGGGTAGCGGGGTCTCGGCGAGGTCGATCAGGTCGGTGGTCATGTCGGGGCGGCCGTCGGCGTGCTCCCGGATCCAGCGGGCGACGACGGGGCCGAGGCGGCCGTCGCGGGTCGAGCCCTGGATGACGGCGACGCGGAGCGGTGCGGTGGTCATGGATCCCCCTGGGACGAGTGGTGTGTACGTTGTACACCCGGCGGTGTACAACGTACACATCGACGTGTACGACGTCTACCGGGCGTACGCTGTACGCGAGATGAGGAGCGTGTGATGGCGAAGAAGGAAGAGGGCGACGGCGTCTCGCTCTGGGAGCGGCTGGAGCGGCCCGCGGCCGCGGCGCGCACCTCCCTCACCCCGCGGCGGATCGCCGAGGTGGCCGTCGGCATCGCCGACCGGGACGGCTTCGGCGCCGTCACCATGCGGAAGATCGCCGCCGAGCTGGGCGTCGCCCCGATGGCCGCCTACCGGCACGTCGACGGCAAGGACGAACTCTGGGCGCTCATGGTCGACCAGGTCTCGGCCGAGCTGGATCCGGGGGAGGAGGAGGCGCTCGACTGGCGGGAGACGTTCCGCGCCCACGCGCGGCGGACCCGCGCCTCGATCCTCCGGCACCCCTGGCTCGCCCAGCTGCCGGCGCCGCTCTTCGCGATCACCCCGGCCCGGATGGCCGCCGCCGAACGCCAGCTCGCCGCCCTCGACGGCCTCGGCCTGGACGCCGACACGATGATGGCCGCGTTCCGGACCGTCTCCTCGTACGTCCACGGGGCCACCCAGTCCGAGGTCTCCCTGCGGCAGTACATGCGGGAGCAGGGCTGGGAGACCGGCGACGAGACCCGGCGCGGCCTGGCCCCCCAGATGAGCTATCTGCTCGGCACCGGGCGCTACCCGGCGTATCTGCGGTACACGCGGACGGCGGCGCGCAAGGACGACGCC
Organism: Streptomyces sp. NPDC058955; assembly: GCF_042741435.1. Lineage (NCBI taxonomy): Bacteria > Bacillati > Actinomycetota > Actinomycetes > Kitasatosporales > Streptomycetaceae > Streptomyces > Streptomyces sp. NPDC058955. The sequence continues at coordinate 71,614 of NZ_JBHYKM010000020.1, forward strand.
GAGTGGACCTTCGAGACCGGCCTGGAGTGCGTCCTCGACGGCGTCGCCGGCCTCGTCGAGCGCGGCCGGCGGTGCACGCCGTGAACGCCGACGGCCCCCGGGCAGTGCTGCTGCCCGGGGGCCGTCCGCGCGGCGGTTCCTAGTACGAGGAGCCGCTCGCGCCCAGCGAACCCGTCGGGTGCCAGACGGTCTTCGTCTCCAGGAACGCCGTCATGCGGTCCGTGCCGGGGGACTCGGCGAAGTCCTCGGTACGGGGCCGCAGTACGCGCTTCAGGTTCTCCGCGGCCGCGATCTCCAGGTCGCGGGCCAGGTCGGCGTCCGCGCCCGTCAGGTCGATCGCGTTGACGTCCAGGTGGGCCGCGAGGTGCGGGCCCATCTCGGACGCCTTGCCGGAGAGGATGTTGACCACACCGCCCGGCAGGTCGGAGGTGGCCAGCACCTCGCCCAGCGAGAGCGCCGGCAGCGGCGCCTTCTCGCTCGCGACGACGACCGCCGTGTTGCCGGTCGCGATGACCGGGGCGATCACCGAGACCAGGCCCAGGAACGACGACTCCTGGGGGGCGATCACGGTGACGACACCGGTCGGCTCCGGGGTGGAGAGGTTGAAGTACGGGCCGGCGACCGGGTTGGCGCCGCCGACGACCTGGGCGATCTTGTCGGTCCAGCCCGCGTACCAGACCCAGCGGTCGATCGCCGCGTCCACCTGCGCCGCGGCCTTCGACTTCGACAGGCCCTCGGCGTCCGCGACCTCGCGGACGAACTGGTCCCGGCGGCCCTCCAGCATCTCGGCGACGCGGTAGAGGATCTGGCCGCGCAGGTACGCGGTCGCGCCCGCCCAGCCGCCCTGCGCCTTGCGCGCGGCGACGACCGCGTCACGGGCGTCCTTGCGGGAGGAGAGCGGCGCGTTCGCCAGCCAGTTGCCCTTGGAGTCGGTCACCTCGTACACCCGGCCGCTCTCGGAACGGGGGAACTTGCCCCCGACGTACAGCTTGTAGGTCTTGAAGACGTTGAGTCGTGCGGTCGTCTCAGACATCGAGGTACGCCTCCAGGCCGTGGCGGCCGCCCTCGCGGCCGAAGCCCGACTCCTTGTAGCCGCCGAACGGCGAGGTCGGGTCGAACTTGTTGAACGTGTTGGCCCAGACGACACCGGCGCGGAGCTTGTTCGCGACCGCGAGGATGCGGGAGCCCTTCTCCGTCCAGATGCCGGCGGAGAGGCCGTACTGGCTGTTGTTGGCCTTGGCGACGGCCTCGTCCGGGGTGCGGAAGGTCAGCACCGACAGGACCGGGCCGAAGACCTCGTCACGGGCGATGGTGTGCGCCTGGGTGACGCCGGTGAAGAGCGTCGGCGCGAACCAGTAGCCCGCCTCCGGGAGGTCGCAGGCGGCGGTCCAGCGCTCGGCGCCCTCCGCCTCGCCCTGCTCCACCAGCGAGGTGATGCGGGAGAGCTGCTCCTCGGAGTTGATGGCGCCGATGTCGGTGTTCTTGTCGAGCGGGTCGCCGAGGCGGAGCGTCGACAGGCGGCGCTTCAGCGCGTCGAGCAGCTCGTCCTGGATCGACTCCTGGACCAGCAGGCGGGAGCCCGCGCAGCAGACCTGGCCCTGGTTGAAGAAGATGCCGTTGACGATGCCCTCGACGGCCTGGTCGATCGGGGCGTCGTCGAAGACGATGTTGGCGCCCTTGCCGCCCAGCTCCAGGGTGAGCTTCTTGTCGCTGCCGGCGACCGTGCGGGCGATCTGCTTGCCGACGGCGGTCGAGCCGGTGAAGGCGACCTTGTTCACGTCCGGGTGCGCGACCAGGGCGGCGCCGGTGTCCCCGTAGCCCGGGAGGATGTTGACGACGCCCTTCGGCAGGCCCGCCTGGCGGCAGATGTCCGCGAAGAACAGGGCGGAGAGCGGGGTCGTCTCGGCCGGCTTCAGGACGACCGTGTTGCCGGTCGCCAGCGCCGGGGCGATCTTCCACGCCAGCATCAGCAGCGGGAAGTTCCACGGGATGACCTGGCCGGCCACGCCCAGCGGGCGCGGGTCCGCGCCGTAGCCGGCGTGGTCGAGCTTGTCGGCCCAGCCCGCGTAGTAGAAGAAGTGCGCGGCGACCAGCGGGAGGTCCGCGTCGCGGGTCTCCTTGATCGGCTTGCCGTTGTCCAGGGTCTCCAGGACGGCCAGCTCGCGGCTGCGCTCCTGGATGATCCGGGCGATCCGGAAGAGGTACTTGGCGCGCTCCGAGCCGGGCAGCGCGGACCACTTCTCGAAGGCGCGGCGGGCGGCCTTCACCGCGCGGTCCACGTCCGCCTCGCCCGCCTGGGCGATCTCGGAGAGGACCTCCTCGGTGGAGGGGGAGACGGTCTTGAAGACCTTGCCGTCGGCCGCGTCGGTGAACTCGCCGTCGATGAACAGGCCGTAGCTCGGGGCGATGTCGACGACCGCGCGCGACTCGGGCGCGGGGGCGTACTCGAAGGGGGAGGTCATGTCGATCAGTCCACCGTCACGTAATCGGGGCCGGAGTAGTGGCCGGTGGCCATCTTCTGGCGCTGCATCAGCAGGTCGTTGAGCAGGCTGGAGGCGCCGAAGCGGAACCAGTGGTTGTCCAGCCAGTCCGCGCCGGCGGTCTCGTTGACCAGCACCAGGAACTTGATGGCTTCCTTGGTGTTGCGGATGCCGCCGGCCGGCTTCACGCCGATCTGCACGCCGGTCTGGGCGCGGAAGTCGCGCACCGCCTCCAGCATGAGCAGGGTGTTGGCCGGGGTGGCGTTGACCGCGACCTTGCCGGTCGAGGTCTTGATGAAGTCGGCGCCGGCCATCATGCCGAGCCAGGAGGCGCGGCGGATGTTGTCGTAGGTGGACAGCTCGCCGGTCTCGAAGATCACCTTGAGCCGGGCCCGGTCGCCGCACGCGGCCTTGACGGCGGCGATCTGCTCGAAGACCTCCAGGTACCGGCCGGCGAGGAAGGCGCCGCGGTCGATGACCATGTCGATCTCGTCCGCGCCCGCGGCGATCGCGTCGGCGGTGTCGGCCAGCTTCACGGGGAGGGCGGCACGGCCCGCCGGGAAGGCGGTGGCGACCGAGGCGACCTTGACGTCCGAGCCCGCGAGGGCGGCCTTGGCGGTGGCCACCATGTCGGGGTAGACGCAGACGGCGGCGGTTGTCGGGGTCGTGCGGTCGGTCGGGTCGGGGTGGACGGCCTTGGCGGCGAGGGCCCGGACCTTGCCCGGGGTGTCCGCGCCTTCCAGCGTCGTCAGGTCGATCATGGAGATGGCCAGGTCGATGGCGTAGGCCTTGGACGTGGTCTTGATCGAACGGGTGCCGAGGGACGCGGCGCGCGCCTCCAGGCCCACGGCGTCGACGCCGGGCAGCCCGTGGAGGAAGCGGCGCAGCGTGCTCTCGGACGCGGTCACGTCGGCGAAAGCTGCTGCTGCGGATGCAGTGGTGGGCATGGTCACCAGTCGAGCATATCTACGCGCGTAGCGACCTGTACAGGGGAGGGTGTCCGAGGAGGTCGAGGTCAGCGGCGCGGGACGGCGTGGTGCCCGGCCGGAGCGGGGGCGCGAAAGGGGCGCGAGAAGGATGCGCGCGGGGGCGCGCGAAAGGTCCATGAGGGGCGGTGACGGCTGTCACACGCCCGTGACATGGAGCGGACCGATCCCCCATACGAGATCTTTAGATTCTTTATCAGCAGCCAGCGAGAACTCACCGGCCCTCCCCGAGGAGACATCAGCGGCGTGCGACTCGTCTTCATCCGCCACCGAACCTCTTCGGGAGTCGTCATGCGCACCGCCCTTCGCACCGCCCTCGCCACCGCGCTCGTCGCCGGCGTCGCCGCCACCCCGGTCCTCGCGGCCGGCAGCGCCTTCGCCGCCGGTACGACCCCGGCGCCGAAGCCCGCCGCCGCGGCCCCGGCCGGCAAGACCGCCACCCCGGCCGGCAAGACCGCGACGCCCGCGCCGGGCAAGGCCGCCGCCCGGACCGCCGGTACCGGAACCGGAACCGCTGCCGCTGCCCCCGCCGCCTCCACCGACACCCCGGTCCGCACCGTCCAGCTGGTCGACGGGCTGACGGCCCAGGTGTACCGGCGCGGCGACCAGCACCCGTACTACACCGCCACCATCGTGCGCGACGGCTCCACCCTGGGTGAGCTGAAGGCCGGCGCCGGCCACCCGCCGAAGGACACGCAGATCATCGTCGGGCACGTCGTGACCCTGGACTCCGAGGGCCAGGTGACCGCCACCCGCATCGGCCCGGACGGCTACCTGCTCCGCACCGTCCAGCTCGCGGGCGGCCTCTCCGCCAAGGTGTACGCCCGGGGCGACCAGCACCTCTACTACACCGCCACCGTCCACAAGGACGGCCGGACGCTGGGCGAGCTGAAGGCCGGCGCCGGATACCCGCCGAAGGAGACCAAGGTCTTCGCCGGACACGAGGTGACCCTCGACTTCGAGGGCAAGGTGACCGCCGTCGCCGTCGACACCGCGCAGGGCACGCTGGTCCGCACCCAGACCCTCATCGGCGGCACCGTCGCCAAGATCTACAAGGTCAACGCACAGCACCACCGCGCCGAGCTCTTCCGCGACGGCCGGCCGGTCGGCCAGCTGAGCGCCAACACCCGCGCCGCCGCCGGCAACGACAACGGCGAGTTCCTCGTCCTCAACCCGAACGGCACCACCCACAACTGGGTCGGCAACTACCGCCCCGGCGCCACCCCCGGCATCTACCGGCTCGCCGACGGCACCGTCCTGGAGCTCACCAAGAAGGACGGCCGCTACGGCCTCCAGCTCATCGAGAACGACAAGGGCCGCGGCTTCACCTACCTCAACGGCGACCGCGCGGTCTGGACGTACGGCAAGGCCGTCGTCGTCCTGGAGCGCGACGGAGGCTTCGCCGCCTACATCCCCGGCTCCGCCGAGCAGGCCGCCCCGCAGCCGTACGGCATGGGCGGCGGCGGCCAGGGCGCCGAGCGCCCGGTCGACACCGACCCGGACGCCCTCGGCGCGTGCACCGTCACCCGCTGGGTCGACATCGGCGCCGGCACCGAGGCCAAGCTGATCATGAGCCCGAAGGGCCCGAAGGCGAAGCTCATCACCATCGGCGACGACAAGCTCCTCGCCGTCCTCGACCGCGCCCACCCGTCGCTCCCGAAGAGCGCCGGCATCGTCGCCCGGATCGTCGACGCCCACAGCGCCACCCCGTCCCTCTACACCAAGACCCAGGGCGGCGGCGTGAAGGGCTTCACCGCCGCCTTCCCGAAGCTCCCCAAGGGCTGCAAGCTGAACGCCGTCCCCGGCGCGCAGGGCCAGGGCGCCTCCCCGCAGGGCGGCCAGACCTCCGTCATCCCGAAGGGCGGGGTCGCGGCCGGCGCCGAGCTCGCCGCCGAGGAGAGCTCCGCCACGCTGGTCGCGGTCGGCGCCGGTGCCGCCTCGCTGGCCGCCGCCGGGCTCGGCTTCACCGTGCTGCGTCGCCGCGCCGCCGGGGCCCGCGGCTGACCCGTACACCCCGCGCAGTCCGCTCCTCGCCCCTCGACCCGAGCCCGGAGCGTCCCACCCCACCCAGGCCGGCCGTCACCCCACCCCGTGACGGCCGGCCGACCCCGTACGGAGTCCGCCCATGAGCCACCGCCGCCGTTCCGCCGCCTCCGCCGCGCTGTGCGCGGCCGTCCTCCTCGCGCTCGCCGGGTGCTCGGCCGGGCCCGGGGCCACCCCGCCCACCCCGCCCGCCCGGATCGCCGAGACCGCCGCGCCGGCACCCACCGCCACGAGCGCGGCACTCGCCCGCTCCCTGCCCGTCCGGGTCCAGCTGCCCGCCGCCGGCGTGGACGCCCGGGACATCCTGGAGCTCGGGCTGAACGCGGACGGCACCGTCGAGGTGCCCTCCGTCGAGCAGGCCGACCGGATCGGCTGGTACGGCAAGGGCGTCACGCCCGGCGAGACCGGGCCCGCCGTCCTCATCGGCCACTTCGACACCGCGCGCGGACCGGCCGTGCTGAAGGACGTCTCCAAGGTCCGGGCCGGCGACGAGATCACCGTCACCCGCGAGGACGGCACCGCCGCCGTCTTCCGCGTCCGCGAGCTGGAACAGGTCGACAAGGACGCCTTCCCGACCCGCAAGGTCTACGGCGACACCCGCCGCCCCGAGCTGCGGATCGTCACCTGCGGCGGCGAACTCGTCGACGGACACCGGCCGGACAACATCATCCTGTACGCCGACCTGGTCACCGCCCGGCCCGCCTGAGCGGCGGACACCCGGGGCGGGGCGGGGCGCCCGAGCCTCCCGGCGGCTCCTGAGGCAGAATCGGCGGCATGACGAGCCCCACGCCCTCCGAGCCGAACCCCGAGCCGACCTTCCCCGACCGCGTCTACCGGTCGAACTTCGGCATCGCGGGAGGCGTCTTCCTGCTCGCCCTGACGCTCGTCTTCGTGGCCGACGCGCTGGTGCGCGGCGAGGGCCGGGCGCCCTGGCTGGCCCTCGCCGGGCTGCTGCTCGCCGTGCCGCTGATCGTCGCCTTCACCCTCCGGCCCGCCGTCTACGCCAACCAGGACCGGCTCCGGATCCGCAACCCCTTCCGGGCCATCCTGCTGCCCTGGGGATCGGTCGCCGACGTCCGGGCCGGGTACTCCAGCGAGGTCTTCACCACGGACGGCGTCAAGTACCAGCTGTGGGCCGTGCCCGTCTCGCTGCGGCAGCGGAAGAAGGCCGCCCGCCGGGCCGCCCGCGCCTCCCAGGACGACCCCAGCGGCCGCACCTCGGTCACCGCCGACGTCCGGGACGACGCCGCCCGCGTCGCGCCGAGCGACCAGAACGTGGCCGACCTGCGCGAGATGGCCGAGACCTACCAGGGCCGGCCCGGGGCGCAGGGCGCGCCGCAGGTGCGCTGGGCGTACGAGATCATCGCCCCCGCCGTCGTCGGCCTGGTCCTCCTGGTGGTGCTCGGCGCGACCGGCTGAGACCCGCCTCCGCCACCCTCACCCCGCCGGTGTCCTAGGGGCAACGGCGGGGTGAAGCATGCCTCCCCCCGATCGTTTAGAGCCCAACGATCCCGGCGGGGTCAATAGATTGCCCGTGCCGAGACTGTGGGGGTGGGGGCAATGACCAAGGGCACCGGTGTGTCCGGGACGCGTTGTCTGGTCGACGTCAGAGCCGACGGACGATACGGCTGGCGGCTCGTCGCGCAGAACGGGCGGGTGGTGGCGCGGTCGGGGCAGTGCTTCGCCGACCACACCGCCTGCCGGGCCGCTTTCGCGGCGCTCTGCGCCGGGCACGAGACCATGGGCGGCGGGGTGCAGCACACCGCCGGCGGCAACGGCTGGGTCTGGCTGTTGCGCGACGCCGAGGGCCGCCCCGCCGCCCTCTCCGGGAGGGCGTACGAACGCCACTCCACCTGCCGCTCCGCCTACGACCGCTTCCGCTCCCTGCTGGCCGCCGAAGCCGTCCACTGGAGCTCAACCGCCTTATGGTGAACGGAAGTTGCCTCGCGGAAGTCCCTCGTTCAGATCGAGGGACGCACCCGTCCACCGGACCGGACTTCTGTCCTTACCGTGACGACCGAGACGACCGATCCGCCCGCGCCGCCCGGCGCCCCCGGCCCCCGGCCCGACGGCCTGCCCGACATCCCGAGACGGCTGCACGCCGACCCCGGCCCCGCCGACCGGGTCTTCCGCGGTGTCGCCCGCACCGGCGGCGGCCTCGTCCTCGCCGTGATGCTCCTCGTCGGCGGCTTCCTCCTGCTCCGCGCCTGGCAGGCCCTCGACCGGGCCGGCGGCTCCTTCCTCACCACCGAGAACTGGGAGCCCGACGCCGGGAACTTCGGCATCGCCGCGGTCCTCCTCGGCACCGTCCTCATCGCCCTCGTCGCGATCGTCGTCGCCGTCCCGCTCGCCACCGGAGCCGCGCTCTACATCTCCGAGTACGCCCCGCCCCGGCTGCGCCGCACCCTGATCTCCACCGTGGACCTGATGGCCGCCGTGCCCTCGGTCGTCTACGGCCTGTGGGGCGTGTTCTGGCTGGAGGAATCGATCCTGCCGATCGCCCGCTGGATCTCCGCGTACTTCGGCTGGATCCCCTTCCTGCGCGTCGACGGCGCCGACCCCGACGACCCGCTCGCCCCGCCCACCGTCTACACCTCCTCCACCTTCGTCGCCGGACTCGTCGTCGCGATGATGGTGGCGCCGATCATCTGCTCGATCATGCGCGAGGTCTTCTCCCAGGCCCCCGCCGGCGAACGCGAGGGGGCGTACGCGCTCGGCGCCACCCGCTGGGGCATGATCCGCGCCGTCGTCCTGCCCTTCGGCAAGGGCGGCATGATCGGCGGCACCATGCTCGGCCTCGGCCGCGCCCTCGGCGAGACCATCGCCGTCTACATGGTCATCTCGCAGGTCTTCACGATCCAGTGGCACGTCCTCCAGACCGGCACCAGCTCGGTCTCCTCGCTCATCGCGCTGCGCTACGGCGAGGCCACCGCCTTCGGCATGTCCGCCCTGATGGCGGCCGGATTCGCGCTCTTCGTCATGACCCTGATCGTCAACTTCGCCGCCTCGTCCATCGTCGCCCGCAGCCGCTCCGGCGCGTCCAGCGACGCGTAACAGGGGAGCCTCCATGACCATCGCCCCGGAGCGGCCGACACTGCGCCCGCCCGCCGGCCAGGCCCCGCCGGCCGGCCCCGAACGGCGCCGCACCACCACCGGACCGCGCGCCACCGACGTCTACGCCCTGCTCGGCGCCGCGGCCGCCGCGCTCGCCCTCACCTGGCTGCTCTTCGACCGGCTGCTGCCCTTCTCCGGCACCGTCGGCTTCGTCCTCGTCGGGTACGCCCTCTTCCTCGGCCTCTACGCCCTGCTGGTCTCCTTCGACGAGGACGGACCCGCCGTCCGCGACCGGGTCGCCGGCGTCGTCGTCCGCACCCTCGGCCTCGTCCTCCTCGCCGTCCTCGTCTTCGTCGTCGCCTTCACCCTCTGGGAGGGCCGCGAGGCCCTCGTCCACCTCAACTTCTTCACCGAGGACATGAGCCTCGCCGGCCCCCTCGAACCGCTCGACACCGGCGGCGTCCTGCACGCCGTCGTCGGCACCCTGGAACAGGTCGGCATCGCGCTCGTCCTCACCGTCCCCGCCGGCATCGTCTGCGCCGTCTTCCTCAACGAGGTCCCCGGCCCCTTCGCCCGCCTCGTCCGCACCGTCGTCGAGGCGATGACCGCCCTCCCGTCGATCGTCGCCGGCCTCTTCGTCTACGCGACCGTCATCCTCGCCCTGGGCATGGAGCGCTCCGGCCTCGCCGCCGCCCTCGCGCTCTCCGTGATGATGCTGCCGATCATCATCCGCGCCTCCGACGTCGTCATCCGGCTCGTCCCCGGCACCCTGCGCGAAGCCTCGTACGCCATGGGCGCCTCGCGCTGGCGCACGGTCTGGCACGTGGTGCTGCCCACCGCCCGCTCCGGCCTCACCACGGCCGTCATCCTCGGCACCGCCCGCGGCGTGGGGGAGACCTCGCCGGTGCTGCTCACCGCCGGCTTCACCGCCGAACTCAACGCGCTGCCGACCTCCGGCGCCCAGGTCTCGCTGCCGCTCGCCACCTTCGAACTCGTCAAGTCGCCCGAACCGAACATGATCGCCCGCGGCTTCGGCACCGCCGCCGTGCTGATGCTCCTCGTCCTGCTGCTCTTCGTGCTCGCCCGGATCGCCGGCGGGCGCGGCCCGGGGCAGCTCACCCGGCGCCAGGAGCGGCGCCGGGCCGCGGCCTCCCGGTCGGACGCCGCCCGCTTCGCCCGCGCCACCCTCCTTCCCTCCCAGCCCGCACCTCCGAGGAGCACGCCGTGAGACCGCCCGTCCCGCTCACCCGCACCCTCCTGGGCCTGGGCAGCGTGCTCTGCGCGCTGCTCGCCCTCCTCGCCGGCCCGCCCGCCGCCCAGGCCGCCGGCTACACCAAGATCACCGGCTCCGGCTCCACCTGGAGCTCCAACGCCGTCGAGCAGTGGCGGCGCAACATCGGCGCCAACATCGGACTGACCGTCAACTTCAACGCCAACGGCTCCTCGCAGGGCCGCGAGCAGTTCAAGAACGGCACCGTCGACTTCGCCGTCTCCGAGATCCCGTACGGCCTCACCGACGGCGGCGCCACCGACGTCCCGCCGCGCCGCGGTTACGCGTACATGCCGATCGTCGCCGGCGGCACCGCCTTCATGTACAACCTGCGCATCGGCGGCCGCCAGGTCACCAACCTGCGGCTCTCCGGCGCCGTCCTCGCGAAGATCTTCACCGGGCAGCTGACCATGTGGAACGCCCCCGAGATCAAGGCCGACAACCCCGGCCTCACCCTCCCGGCCCGCCGGATCGTGCCCGTCGTCCGCTCCGACGGCTCGGGCACCACCGCCCAGTTCACCACCTGGCTCGCCAAGGAGCACGGCCCGGTCTGGAACGACTACTGCCGCCGCGCCGGCCGCTCCGCCCCCTGCGGCATGACCTCCTACTTCCCGGTGGTGCCCGGCACCACCACGGTCGCCAAGTCCGGCTCGCTCGGCGTCTCCGCGCACGTCCGCCAGCCGCAGGGCGAGGGCGCGATCACCTACGTCGAGTACTCGTACGCCGTCAACGCGCACTTCCCGGTCGTCAAGGTCCTCAACCGGTCCGGCTACTACGTCGAGCCGACCGCCCAGGCCGTGGCCGTGGCGCTGCTCAGGGCCCGCATCGACACCGACCGCTCCTCGCCGAACCACCTCACCCAGATCCTCGACGACGTCTACCGCTCCGCCGACAACCGCGCCTACCCGCTGTCCAGCTACAGCTACATGGTCGTCCCCACCTCGGAGACCGCCCCGCACACCACCGAGAAGGGCCGCTCCCTCGGCACCTTCGCCCGCTACTTCCTCTGCGAGGGCCAGCAGCAGGCCGAGGAGCTCGGCTACTCGCCGCTGCCGAAGAACCTCGTGCAGGCCGGCTTCGACCAGGTCCGCCGCATCCCCGGCGCCCCCACCGGCGCCGTCGACCTCTCCTCCTGCCGCAACCCCACCTTCTCCGCCGACGGCACCAACACCCTCGCCAAGAACGCCCCGAGGCCCAAGTCCTGCGACAGGCAGGGCGCGCAGCAGTGCGCGGACGGCACCGGCGGCGCGCGCGGCACGGCCACCCCGGTGACCGGCGGCGGCACCACCGGCGGTTCGGCCACCGGCGGCGGCAGCGCCACCGGCGGCTCCGGGGGCGGCGGCGCCGACGGCTCGGGCGGCGGCGGCGGGTCGGGCGCGCCCCCCCCGGGGGGTGCGCCCCCGGGGGGCGCCGCCCCCCCGGGCGCGCGGGGGGGGGGCGGCGCCCACGGCTCGGGCACCGGCGGCGGTTCGGGCGGCGGCGGGACCGGCGGGACCGGCGGCAGCGGAGCCGGTACGGCGCCGGGTACGGGTTCCACCGGCGCGACCGGCACCGGGTCGACCGGCACCGGCGGCACCACCGGCACCGGCGGGTCCACGACTGGTGCGGCCTCCGGCTCCGGAGCCACCGGCGGCTCCGGCGGCCCGGTCGTCGACCCCGACACCGGCGACATCCTCACCGACGGCGGCGCGGGCGGCAGCGGCGGCGCGGCGGGCGGCGGCGACGCGGGCGGCTACGCCGGCAACCCCGTCGTCGGCACCCCCGTCACCCTCGCCGCCGACTCGGGCGCGGGACTGCGCGGCCTGCTGATGGTCCTCTCCGCCTTCCTGCTCCTCGCCACCGTCATCGCGCCGCCGCTCGTCGGCCGCTTCCTGGCGAACCGCGCCGACCGCCGGGGAGGCGCCCGATGAACCGCCGCCGCGGCCGGGCGACCGGGCTCGGCGCCCTCCTCGCCGCCGTCGTCCTCGCCCTCCTCCCGCTGCCCCAGGACCCGCCCGCCGTCGCCGCCGAGCCCACGAGCTCCGCCGTCACCCGGCGCGGCACCAAGGGCCCGTACGACGACTTCTCCCGCCTGGAGGTGACCGTCCACCAGACGAGGAACCTGCGCGGCCAGGGCCTGCGGGTGACCTGGAAGGGCGGCGAGCCGACCGGGCAGGGCACCGACTTCCTCCAGATCATGCAGTGCTGGGGCGACGACCCGGCCGGGCCGAAGCGCGAGCAGTGCCAGTTCGGCGCCACCAACATCAGCGCGCTCGCCGTGGGGGCGAACATCGGCGTGCGGCGGCTCGTCGCGGGCCGGGACCCGCTGGAGAAGGAGTACGCCGAGGACATCCCCGACCCCGAGTACCCGGGCCAGACGACCAGCCCCTTCGTCCCCTTCACCCCCGTCTCGGGGCCCCCGACGAAGAAGGTCACCGACTGGACCTACTTCAGCCCCGGCGACACCAACGAGGAGCCGTACGCCGTCACCCAGCCCGACGGCACCGGCGAGGTGGGCTTCAACCTCCAGTCCACCCGCGAAGCCCCCCACCTGGGCTGCGGCGACCCCGTGGGCACCGGAGCGGCGGCGCGCGGCCGGGGCTGCTGGCTCGTCGTCGTGCCCCGCGGCTCCTTCGACCCCGACGGCACCCAGAACAACCACAAGCCGCAGAGCTCGCCGTTCTCCCAGACCAACTGGAACCAACGGCTCGTCTTCCCGCTCGACTTCCTGCCCGTCGGCGACCCCTGCCCCACGGACCGGGAGGAGCGCCGGATCGCCGGCTCCGAACTGGTCACCGAGGCCGTCACCTCCTGGCAGTCGGCCCTCTGCGCCGGCCACACCACCCGGTTCACCTTCACCCAGCGGGGCGAGGAGCTGACCCGGTCCGGCCTGCTCGCCCCGACCCCCACCTCCTCCGGACTCGGCTTCACCGTCGAGCCGGTGGCCGGCGGGGAGAAGGCCGGGTTCGTCCACGCGCCGGTCGCCGTCAGCGGGCTCACCGTCGGCTTCTTCTGGGAGGCCGACAAGATCGGCCTCGTGCGGGACCTGCGGCTGAACCAGCGGCTCCTCGCCAAACTGCTCACGCTGTCGTACCCGTACGACGTCCGGGTCGGCGTCGGCGGGCTCGCCCCGCTCGACCACCTGAAGGGCAACCCGGTCTCGATTCTCCGCGACCCGGAATTCCTGGAACTGAACCCGAAATTCGACGAGGTGCGGCAGGGGGAGATGAACTACCCCGGCGGGATCCTGCTGTCCGCCGAACGCTCCGACACCGCCAAGGTCGTCTGGGACTACGTCCGGAGCGATCCAGCCGCCCGGGAATTCCTGGACGGAAAACCGGATCCGTGGGGCATGAAGGTGAATCCCTTCTCCGAGGACCTGGGCGTCGCCGGGACCAGCCTCTACGAGTTCCCCAAGGCCGACCCCTCGGAGACGCCGCTCGTCGTGGGCGACCGGACCATCACGTACGGGGCGCTCGACCGCTCCCCGTACGCCGCCGACTTCCACGACGCCGCCCGGTGGATCCGCAGGGGCAGCCACAACTCCAAGTTCGAGGCCGAGGACGACACGGCGACGGGCGGGCTCAAGCTGAAGGCGGCACCGATCGTCCCGGGCTCCCGCCGGGCCCTCGGCATCGTCGACGCGGCCTCCGCCGCCCGGTACGGCCTGGCGGCGGTGGCCCTGCCCAACGCCGACGGCCGGTTCGTCCTGCCCACCACCGCGTCCCTGACCGAGGCGGTCGGACAGTTCCGGGACTCGGCCGTCCCCGGCGTCCTCGCCGCCGACCCGGCGCGGGCCCGGAAGGGCGCCTACCCGCTGACGGTGGTCACCTACGCCGCCGCCTCCCGGAGCCTGCCCGCCGACGCCCGCGCGGACTACGCGCGGGTGATGCGGTACGCGGCCGGCCCCGGCCAGACCCAGGGCTACGGGCCCGGCCTGCTGCCGTACGGCTACGCGCCGATGCCCGCGGCGCTCCGGGCGCAGGCGACGGCCGCCGCCGACCGGCTGGAGCGGGGCGCCCCCGCCGAGCCGGGCGGCCCGGGCGGCGGGACCGGCGGCC
>NZ_JBHYKM010000021.1:0-83072 GCF_042741435.1 Streptomyces sp. NPDC058955
GGGGGGCGGGGGGGGGGGGCGGGGTGTGGGGGGGGGGGGGGGGCTGAGGGGGGCGCCCGGCGGGCGGGGGGGCTGTGCAACTTCGGGGGGGGTCAACAACCTGGTCCCCCGCCCCTACGCGTGCCCCTGGCCCGCTCAGCCGTCCAGCAGGGCCGTCTGCACCATGAGGCTGCGGCGTCGGGCGATGCGGATCGCGCGGCCCGGCGGCAGGAGCTTCGGCTTGACCCCGCCGATGAACGCCCCCTCGCTGGGCGGGCAGGACATCAGCAGCGCCGTGCTGTTGGCGTCGAGCAGCGTCCGAACGACCCCCTCCGAGGCGCCCCTGACGGCGCCCGACGCGGCCCGCGCCACCACCATGTGCAGACCGACCTCGTAACCCAGCGGCACGTGCGGGAGCAGCGCCTCAAGGGGGGAGTTGAATCCACCCGCGATCATCTCGTAGTCGTCGACGAGGACGAACAGGCGCGGCCCGTCCCACCAGTCGCACAACCGCATCCGTGCGGGCGGGATGTCCTCGCCCGGGGTTCGCTCCGTCATGGCCTGGGCGACGCCCTGGGCGTACTCGCGCAGGGCGTCGGCGGACACGGCGTGGCCGAGGCGGTACTCGGCGGGCACCGCGTCCACGAGCTCGCGCCGGAAGTCGGCAATGAGGATCCTGGCCTCGGCCGGGCTGTACTTGTCCACGATCGAGCGGGCGAGCAGCCGCAGCAGGTTCGTCTTTCCGCTCTCGGTGTCGCCGAACACGACGAGGTGCGGACTCTCCGCGAAGTCGTGCTGGATCGGCTTGAGTTCGGTCTCCTCGACGCCGATCGTGATCCGGTCGCCCTCGGCCCGGGGCAGTGTGGAGAACGGCAGCCGGGCGGGGAGCATGCGGACCGCCGGGGCGCCGGCCCGGCCCGCCCAGCCGTCGGAGACGGCGGCGACGAGACCGGCGACCCCGTCCGAGAGGTCGGTCGCGGTCTCCATGCCGTCTATCCGGGGGAGGGCGGCGAGGTAGTGCAGCTTCGTCACCGCCGTCAGTCCCCGGCCGGGGGCGTCCGCGGGGACCGTCGCCGCCTTGCGCATGTCGATGGCGGAGTCCATGGGGTCGCCCATGCGGAGCTCCAGCTTGGTGCCGATCGCCTCCCGCAGCACCGGGGTCAGCTCCATCCAGCGGGCCGTGGAGAGTACGAGGTGGACGCCGTAGTTGAGTCCCCGCTGGGCGATCTTGTTGATGTCGTCGACGAGATGGTCGAAGTCCTGGCGGACGGTCGGCCATCCGTCGACGACGAGGAACACGTCCCCGAAGGGCTCGTCGGCGAAGTCTCCGGCGGCGCGCCGGCGCCGGTAGCTCGCCACCGTGTCCACGCCGTGGTCGAGGAAGAGGCGCTCGCGCCGGTTCAGGAGCGCTGTCACCTCGCCGACCGTGCGCTGGACCCGGTCCTCGTCCAGCCGGCCGGTCACCCCGCCGACGTGCGGGAGACCGGCGAGTCCGGCCAGGCCGCCGCCGCCGAAGTCGAGGCAGTAGAACTGGACTTCGCGGGGGGTGTGGGTCAGCGCGAGGGAGGCGATCAGGGTGCGGAGCAGGGTGGATTTGCCGCTCTGCGGACCGCCGGCCACGCCCACGTGGCCGCCGGCCGCCGACAGGTCGACCGTCAGGAGGTCCCGCAACTGGTCGAAGGGACGGTCGACCACGCCGAGGGGGACGCGCAGCGTGGATCCCTCGCGTGGCAGCGCCGCGGTCAGGCCCCGGTCCGTGTCAGGCTCCAGCGGCGGCAGCAGGAGGTCGAGCGAGGGGGAGACCCCCAGCGGCGGCAGCCACACCTGGTGGGCCGGCGGCCCCGACCCGCGCAGCCGCCCCACGGCGACGTCGAGCAGCGCCTCCGTCTCCTCCTCGGCTGCCGCCCGCTCCTCTTCGGCGGGGGCCGCGGGCTGCCGGGGTACCACCCACGTCGTCGTCCAGGGCACGATCTGGTGCGCGACCCGGCTCGCCGACACGGACGGCGGACGTCCCCGGTACGGTCCCGACACGTACGCGGCACGGAAGCGGATGAGCTCCTCCACACCGGTCTTCAGGTAGCCGTTTCCGGGCTCCGGGGGCAACTGGTAGGCGTCGGGCACCCCCAGCACTCCCCGGCTCTCCATCGCCGAGAAGGTGCGCAGGCCGATCCGGTACGAGAGGTGGCTCTCCAGCTGGTGCACCCTTCCCTCGTCCAGCCGCTGCGAGGCGAGCAGCAGGTGAACGCCCAGGGAGCGGCCGAGCCGCCCGATCATGACGAACAGATCCATGAAGTCCCGGTGTGCGGAGAGCAGTTCGCTGAACTCGTCCACGACCACCACCAGACTCGGAAGCGGATCCAGCGGCGCGCCACCGGCTCGCGCCTGTTCGTACTCCAGGGCCGAGGAGTAGTTGCCGGCCGAGCGCAGCAGCTCCTGCCGCCGCATCAGTTCGCCGTGCAGGGCGTCCTGCATCCGGTCGACCAGGGCCGCCTCCTCGGAGAGATTGGTGATGACCGCGGAGACGTGAGGCAGCCCGTCCAGCCCCAGGAAGGTGGCGCCGCCCTTGAAGTCGACGAGGACGAAGTTGAGTCGTTCGGAGGAGTGGGTGAGCGCGAGCCCGAGGACCAGCGTGCGGAGCAGCTCGCTCTTGCCCGAGCCGGTGGCGCCGATGAGCATGCCGTGCGGTCCCATGCCGCCCTGCGCCGACTCCTTGAGATCCAGCTCCACCGGGGCGCCGTTCGCGGCCAGCGCGATCGGCACCCGCAGGTGCTGCCCGCTGGTCCGACGCTGCCACAGTGACGCCGGCTCGTGCCGACGCAGATCGGTGATGCCGAGCAGCCCGGAGAGCTGGATGTCGGCGACGAGTGGTTCCCCCGACTCCCCGCCCGTGGTGGCCCGGTACGGGGCGAGGGTCCGGCCGAGGGCGCCGGCGGCGGCCGGGCCCAGCGTGTCCGGCGTGCCCAGCCGGGTGGTCTGCTCGCGCCGGTTGCGGTCGGTGCGTACGAGCTCGATCGCGCCGTCCGTGAAGCGGAGCCGGAGTGTGGTGCGGCCCGGACGCCAGCGCAGTGTGTCGGAGAGGTCCAGGACGACACAGTTGCGGAATCCGGTGGTGTCGAACCGGTGACCCGACGGCACCCCGCCGCCGTCGATCACCACGATCACCAGCGGCTCGTCGCGGCCGGGTGAAGCGGTGGGGTCGAACGGCGGCCGCTCGCCGAACTCGGCCCCGACGAGGTCCGTCAGCTCCGAGACCGTGGCGGCCACCAGCCGTGTCGGGCCCGCTCCGTCCGACGTCTGCGGATGGAGGGCGTGCGGCACCCACTTCGTCCAGTCCCACTCCGGCTTCGCTTCGTCGGACACGCACAGCGCGATCCACACGTCGTCGGGGCTGTGCAGAGTCGCCAGCTGGGCGAGCAGCGCCCGCGCGAGGCCCCGGCGTTCCTCCGCCCCGCCCTGGACGAGGATGCGTTGCCACGCGCGCAGGTAGACGGCGATGGGCTGGTCGGGCACCTGGGCGTAGGCCTCTACGAAGCAGCGCAGGGCGTGCGAGGTCAGCGGCTCCAGGTCCTCCACCGGCCGTGTGGTCACCGGGGCGAGCCGGAGGCCGAGGCGCTGGGGCCCGACCGCGATCCGTACCTCGGCGAAGTCCTCGTCAGTCGAACGGCGTTCCCAGAATCGTCCGGTCCCCGCCAGCGACCACAGCGCGCCAGGGTGCGGATGGCGCCAGGCGAGCGCCTGGGCCTGCTCGACGACAGCGCCGCGCACCTTGCGCCGCACCTGCGCGAGATAGCGCAGATAGTCACGGCGCTCGCCGTTCATCTTGCTTTTCCGTTCCCCGCGGCGTTGCATCGCCTGGCCGACGAGCATGGCCACCAGTCCCATCGCCATCATGCCGAGCGACAGGTACATGAACACTCCGCCGCCACTGCCGGGCCGGAGGAACATGACCATCATCGACATGGACATCATGCCCATCGGCAGGAAGGTCCAGATGGCGCCCGCGTTCGGCTGCGCCTCGGCCAGCGCCGGCGGCTCCTGGAGGCTGAGCTCGCCGTCGGGCATCTCCGGACCTCGGCGGCGGGACGGGCGTCGGAAGAGCACCACACTCAACGAACCGCTCCTCTCTGGTGGTTTCACGGGGCGGGACAGGCGATCGCCAGGCGGGCCAGGGCGTACGCCGGCAGGGCATGGGTTTCGCAAGATAGGCGGGGCGGACCGCTCCCATCCCTCCGTCGCGCGGGAACACCGTCATCCCGCAGAGGAATTGCGTCATCTGTACGAGAGTCGGCCTCAGTGCGCCGCGCGTAGGGTGCGGCGCATGAGTGAGAGCGCCCTGGCCGGGATGTGTCGCCTGTCCATTCAACTGCCTGACAAAAAGGCGGAGTTGGCCCTCCCCGCAGACATTCCGATTGCCGACCTGTTGCCCGCGCTCCTGGGGTTCGTCGGCACAGGGGCCGAGGAGGTCACAGCCGAAGGCGGAGGCTGGGCGCTCCAGCGGCTCGGCGGCCCACCCCTGGACCCCGAGGCCACCCTCGCCACCCTGGAGATACGCGACGGCGAGACGCTGTACCTCCGGCCGGCCGCCGACGCCATACCGGAGGCGCACTTCGACGACATCGTCGACGGTGTCTCCACCACCATGGGACGACTGGGCGGGGACTGGTCCGAGTCGACCAGCAGGTCCTTCGCCAGAGGAGTCGCCGCCACCCTCCTCGGCACCGTCCTCGCCGCCCTCACCATGGCCGGGCTCCCCGCCGTCGACCGGGGCACCGCGGCCGCCCTCTGCGGGGCGCTTCTCCTCGCCGGAGCGGCATCCGCCAGCCGCGCGGTCGGGGACGCCGTCACCGCGCTCCTCCTCGGCTGCCTCGCCGTCCCCTTCTTCGCCCTGGCCGGCTGGCTCCTGCCCGGCGAACCCGCCGGCGCCGATTTGCTCGGGGCCCGCCTGCTGTCGGGCGGCGCTTCCGCCACCGGCTGTGCCGTTCTCGCCCTGGCCGTCGTCGGCGGCTCGGCCGCGGTATTCCTGTCGGTCGGACTTGTCGCCGCCTTCGTGACCACGGCGGGCGCCCTGACCCTCGCCACGGGCTTCCCGGCGGTCGACGTCGCCGCTCTCGTCTCCGTTCTCGCCGTGGTCCTCGGCGGCTTCGTCCCCGCTCTCGCCTTCCGCATGTCGGGCATGCGCATGCGGCCCCTGCCCACCACCCCCGGCGAACTCCAGGAAGCCATCGACCCCCACCCGAGCGGAGAAGTCGCCACCCGGTCGGCGGCCGCCAACGCCTGGCTGACCGCCCTCTACGCCGCCACCGGACTCGTCTGCACCGTCTGCCTCACCGTACTCGCCGACCACTTCGGCCTCGCCGAATCGCTCACCGCGGCCACCCTCACCGCCCTCCTCCTGCTGCACGGCCGCAACCTCGGCAGCACCTGGCAGCGCCTCTCGATCCTTCTGCCCGGCCTGTGGGGGGTCGGTGTCGTCTTCGTGGCCTGGGCCGCCTCTCTCGGCGGCGCCGGGCGCCTCGCCCTGGTCCTCGCCCTGGTGGCCCTCGCCATCTGCCTCACCATCGCCGTCTGGACCGTGCCCGGCCGGCGGCTCGTGCCCTACTGGGGGCGCCTTGCCGAGATCCTCCACCTGCTCGTCGCGCTTGCCCTGCTGCCCCTCGCACTGTGGGTGCTGGGCGTCTACGCGGCCGTACGCCAGCTCACCAGCTGACCCGAACCCCTACACCCGCCCGGAGGAGTACCCGTGCAGTCCAAGCGAGACCAGGTTCAGGCCCATCTCTTCCTGATGAGTCGTCTCACCTCGGGGATGCTGCGCGCCAATCCGGACGACCTGGAGACCCCCGGCGGCAGGACCGGTAAAGGCATGACGTACGGACTGCTCGTCGCGGTGTTCGCGCTCGTGGTCGCCGCGCTCTGGGGCCTCTTCTCGCCCGGCACCCCCTCCACCTGGCGCACCGAGGGCACCCTCGTCCTGGAGAAGGGCACCGGCAACCGGTACGTGTACAGCGACGGCCGCCTGCGCCCCCTCCTCAATCACGCCTCCGCCCTGCTGCTCCTCGGCAGCGCCCCCACCACGACCACCGTCGCCCCCTCCGCCACCCGCTCGGCCCCGCACGGCCCCGCCATCGGCATCCCCGGCGCCCCCGACCACCTCCCGGCGCCGGCCGACCTCGTCACCGACGCCTGGCGGCTGTGCTCCTCCGTCACCACGGAGACCTCAGGCCGCACGGTCGTCCGCACCCGCCTCGCCCTCGGCACCGGATCCACCGGACGCCCCCTCGGCGCCCGAGAGGGCCTTCTCCTCCAGGGACCCGACGGGCGGATCTGGCTCGTCTGGGCAGGTGAGCGCTTCCTGCTCGACGCCGCCACCGGCGCGCGCACCGCCCTCGGCTACGGCTCCGCCGCACCCCGGCCCGTGTCGGACGCCTTCCTCGGTGCCCTCCCCGCCGGACCCGATCTGCGGGCCCCCGGCGTACCCGGCCGGGGAAGCCCAGGTCCCGACCTCGACGGTCTCCCGACCCGGATCGGCCAGCTCTTCGCCGTCCGCGCGCCCGGCGGCGAGACCCGCTACCACCTGCTGCGCCGGGAGGGTCTCGTTCCCCTCGACGCCACCCGCGCCGCGCTCGTCCTCGGCGACCCCGCGACCCGGAGCCTCGCCCATGCGGGCCGGCCGCCGACGGTGCGGCCCCTGGGCACGGACGCGGTCCAGGGCCACCTCGCGCCCCTCGTGGTCCGGACCGGAGGCGAGGGCACGCCCGCTGCCCCGCCCCGGCTCGTCGAGCCGTCCGACGACTCCCAGCCCTGTGCCGTCGTACGACCCAGCGACGGCAAGGGCATGGGGGTCAGCGTCTCCCTCGCCCCGGACCACGTTCCCGAGGACCATGTCACGGTGCCTCCGGCCGACCGGGTCGTCCCGGCCTGCCTCCCCGTGGACCGGATCGAGATCCCGCCGGGGCGCGGCGCGCTCGTCCAGGCCCTGAGCAGCGTGGGCACGCAGATGGGGGACACCGTGTTCCTCGTGACCGACGCGGGCGTGCGCTACCCCGTCGCCTCGGCGCAGGCGCTCGCGGCACTGGGCTACACGGGCGCCGACGTACGCGGCCTGCCCTCCGGCCTGCTCATGACCCTGCCCACCGGGGTGACCCTCGACCCCGAGGTGGCGGGCCGGGCTCCGGCGGCCGCCGAAGCCCCGCCCCGGCGCACCTGCCCCGGCCTCGCGCAACTGCCCGCCCGCTGACGTAACCGCCGTTCCGAAAGCGGAAGTTACGTCACGCGACGCATCCGTGAAGGGGATCCCCGGTGGCACATTCGGCACACCCTCCGAGGGACACCCTCCGAGGGACGTCGAACCGAAAGGACGAGGACCATGCCCGATCCGGGACTGCCGACCGGCGCGACCTCCGGCTACAAAACCGTCGTCGAGGCCAACCTCAGGGTCGCCAACCTCATGCAGAACGCCTACGACGACATCCTGCGCATCCGCCGGATAGTCGAGAGCTCCAACAACGAGCTGACGACCGGCTACGGGGGCACCGACGGCCGGGCGTTCTACGACCTCCTCGTGGCGTGGGACGCCGACGTGCGGAAGGTCGAGAACGGTCTCCTCAACGTCAAGGAGACCATGATCGCGAACTCCGGAAAGCAGCAGACCGCCCAGGACACCACCACCTCGGCGATCCAGCGCGCGCAGAGCGCCTTCGCCGGCCTCAAGGGCCCCAGCGCCTGAGCCCGCCCCGGCAACACCCGACACCACGCAGGAGGACCCATGCCCGAGGCCAGTTATGACCACGGATCGATCAACATCAACTACGGCACCACCGACGGCGTCACCGCTCAGCTGATCAACGCGAGCGAGGCCATCGACACCGTCCTGAACAACCTCCAGCAGGCCGTCGCCCAGTGGGCGACGAGCTGCATCGGCATGGACAAGGGCGCCTTCGACGGCAAGTTCGTGGAGTGGCACGGCTACGTCGACCACGCCGCCCAGGCGGTCGCCGGCAGCGGCAAGCTGCTCCACACCATCGCCGACGACTACGGCGTCCTCGACCGCAGCCTCGCCCAGAACTGGGGCGACCTCCAGGTCATGTAGGCGTCGGCGACAGCGGAGAAACCATGCCCACCCAGGCGAACCTCACCAAGCTCGACGCCACGGCGGTGAACGCCTTCGTCAACGGGCCGCTCGCCGAGTTCCTGGCCGCGCTCGACCTCATCGGCCAGGACTCGGGCGGCACGCTGTCACCGCGGTCCATCGCCCACGGCTATACCAACCCGGACACCTTTCCCCTCACCAAGCCGCTCGCGATCGGGCTGATGGCGGGCGGGGACACCGTGCACGGGTCGACCCTCAACACGTCGACTCTCAAGTTCACCCAGAGCGTCGACCAGAACCTGCGGAACCTCCAGAACCTCTCCCAGGAACTCCGAGACACCCTCATCGCCATGGTCGAGAAGTTCCTGACCAAGCAGGGCCAGTCACTGACGCAGATCAGCGCCCAGGAGTTCCTCAACACCATCCGGTCGGCCTCCGGGCCGGCCACCACCGATCCGACGAAGATCCCGGACGCCACGTCCACGACCGGAACCTGATCCAACCACCGAAGGGGGCGGAGGGCACGGCATGCCTGCCGACCAATGGGCCACCGCGGTCCAGCTGCTGACGGGCTACCCGATGCCCGACCGCTCGGAGCTGTTCAAGGACCTCGCCGGAAGCGACGGCAAGACGCCGCTGATGAACGTGACGATCGAGTCGCGCGGCAACACCACGGCGTACAACGCGCTCGGTCCGAACGTCGGCCCCGGCGTGGATGGTCACTCCTACGTGATCGGCTATTACACGGGCTTCGGCGAGGGGGTCAACCTGTGGAAGGTCACCATCGACTTCCTCTGGGACCCGCACGCCCGCCCCGCGCAGTCCGGCAGTCCGCTCGACAACTACATCTTCGGCTCGCGGGCGCTGCTCGACTCGATCGTCAACAACCCCTTCTCCTCGCAGGGGCGTTCGTACGGCGGTCTCGTCGTGGAACCGCAGAACGCGGTGAACCTGCGGACCTTCTCCGACATCGCCGGCGCGCTGGACCGCACGGCCCTGTACTTCACCGAGCAGGAGGCGGTGCTCAAGCAGTGGGCGGACGCGCTGGACGCGGACGACGCCGTCATGAAGGGCAGCGCGGCCGATGCCTTCGGCGCACTCGTCCAGCGTATGAACGAGAACTACCGCGGGTACAAGGAGCAGTTGACGCCCCCAGGGTTCTCGCCCACGAACTTCGCCCTGCACCCCGTGCACGGCAACGGCGCCTCGCGCACCCGCCAGGGCAACGCGCTGATCGGAGCCGCGAACGCCGTCCACCAGTCGAGCTACGACCTCGTGACGGCCTGGCACCAATGGGCGGCCAACCCGCTCTCCAATCCGATGCAGACCTTGGAGAACCTGATCTGGGACGTCTGCGCGTGGATCCAGACGTACAACATGGAGCAGGTGGTGGCGGACGTCACCAGCTTCGGCGACACGGCCTCCACGTACACCGTCGGAGCCACGGCCTCCTTCCAGCAGTCCCACCCCCTGTGGGGCGACCTGTCGCAGATGGACACCTGGGGCCGGATCGGCAACGAGGCCGTACGGCGCTGGAACGAGGCCGTCGACTCGATGCTGGTTCCGGCCGGGAACGCCCAGCTCAGCATTGTCAACAACGCTTTCATCGACGCCTCCGCACCGCTCGCCGCCCCCCTCACGACGCGCAACACGTCGCCGCTGGGATCGGACGGCAAGACCGGCACAGGAGACGACAAGTCCGCCATCGACAAAGCCCTGGACGACGCCCTGAAGGACGCCGGCCTGGACGGCAGCGGCGGGGGCGGCAAGGGCGGCGAGGGCGGCCTCGGCGGTGTCGACGGCCTGGGCGAGGACGGGCAGGGCGGGTCAGGCGAGGGCCACAAGCAGCAGATCCCGCCACCCGCCCTCAACGGCCCCGGAGTCACGGGCAAGGGACTTCCCAACGTCACCGGCACGACCGGCACAGGAGGGTCCGGCGGGTCCGGCGGCGGCACGTCCCTGCCGGACATGCCGGGCCAGGGAGGCACGACGCAGCGAATGCCGACCCCGGCCCTCACCGGCGGCGTCCCGGGCGGCGGCTCCAGGGCAGGGGGGACTGGGACGGGGACCGGCGGCGGCTCCACGACACAGCGCCTTCCCTCGCCAGACCTCACCCTTCCCGGAACGAGCGGAGGGTCGGGCCTTCCCGGCTCCGGTCGCCCCGGGTCGGGCCTTCCCGGGTCAGGTATCCCCGGGTCGGGCCTTCCCGGCTCGGGTCGCCCCGGGTCGGGCCTTCCCCACTCCGGCCTTCCCGGGTCAGGTCTCCTTCCCGGAATGCCGGGATACCCCAGCGGCGGCTCCCGGACGAGCCGCGAACCGGTCTCGGGTCTGAAGCCGCGCGACGACGGAGGAACCGTCACGACCCTCCCGGACGGCAGCACCCGCCGAATCCTGCCCGACGGAAGCATCGTCACCACCTCACCAGACGGTACGAAGGTCACGCGACGGCCCGACGGGACCACTGAGACCGTCAAGCCCGATGGTACGAAGACCACCACACGGCCCGGCGGCACGACCGTGACCATAGAGCCGGACGGCACGAAGAGAGTCCTCCACCCGGGTGGCCTCATCACGATCACCACCCCGGACGGTGACACCTCCTACATCTCGCCTGACGGCAAGCAGTCCGCCACCCGCCCGGACCAGACCCTCACCAGCACCTCGTACCCCACCCTCAACCCCCCCGGCCTCGACCTGCCCGGCGTCGGCGGGACGGAGGGCTACGACACCGCGCGCGGCTCCGGAAGCTCGTACGGCGGCGGCGCGGATCGGGCCACCGCTGAGCGCGACACCCGTACGCCGGCCATGAACACCCCGGCGTACGAGGAGACCGGCTACGACGTGTCGACCGACTTCCCCGGCTACGGCACCGACACGCTGACCGGCGGGTCCGGCGGCGTCCTCGGCGGGGCGCCCGCCGGGCCAGGTGGTCCCGCGCCCATGATGCCCGGCATGGGCGGCGCCGGTCTCGGCGGCCAGGGCGGCGGTGCGACCGGAGGCTCGGACCGGGTCCGCGACTTCGTCGATGAGCCCGCCGCCACCCAGCGCACCGCCCAGGCGTCCGGCCATGGAGGCGGCGGCACGCCCTTCATGCCGCCGCCCGGCGGCCAGGGCGGCGGCCAGCAGACCCAGAGCAACGACCGCGAGCGCGCCAACTGGCTCGCGGAGGACGAGGACGTCTGGGGCACCGAGGACGACGGCAACCCGGCGGTCCTCGGCCGCGAGGAGCCCGCCGACGCCGGACGCCGCAACGCGTTCATGACAGGAGAGACCCGATGACCTCACCCCTGCCGCCCATCGAGGACCGCCTCGCCGCCGCGATGGCCGAACTGGAGGCCACCCACCGGGCTGCCGCCACCGCCGAGGAACGCATCCGCCGGGTCAGCGTCACCGGCACCTCGCGGGACGGCGCCGTTGAGGTCACCGTCGGCGGGAACGGCGAACTCGCCGGGGTGCGCTTCCTCGCCACCCGCTACCGCACGATGGCCGCGCCCCAGCTCGCCGCCTCCGTGATGGAGGCGTTCGGCCAGGCCCGCGCCAAGGCGTCCCGGGAGGTGACCGACGTCGTGACCCCGCTCACGGAAGGGGTCGGCCGGCTCGCGGAGCTCGCCCAGGTGGGGCCCGCACCGGCCGGGTTCGGCATCCCCGACACCCAGGCCGACTGGGGCGCGCTCATCGGCCGTGTCCTCGGCCCGGCCGCTCCACCCGAGCCGGAGACCGCACCCACGGCCCCGGGGCGGCGGCGCGGAAGCCGCAAGGGCCGCGGCTCCCTGTACGACGAGGTCGACGGTGACGCGGAGACCCCGCACGGCTGACGCAGTTCCCGTCCCCTGTCCACGTACGTCGGATGACGCAAGCGCCGGAAGCACCTTCCGGCGCACCATCTACCCCACCGCCACCCGCACATCGGGTGCACGTCCTGCCCGGGAGTACCCATGCCGTCGAGTTTCGAGTCGTCCGCCAACGACGTCTACGAGGCGGCCAAGGCGCTGCGCACCTTCAAGAACGAGGTCCGGAGCGTGGTGGAGAACTTCGAACAGGCGGTACGGCAGTACCCGAACTGGTTCGGTTACGAGGGCGAGGACGAGTTCGCCAACATTCAGGGGCCCATCCACCGCAAGACCGTCGACAGCACCCGAAAGGCCCTGCTCGCGCTGACCGAGACCTTCGAGGCCCTTGCCGACGGCACCATGCGTAACGCCGACGCCTTCGTCAACCATCAAGCGGACGTGGTGACGTCGATCCGCCAGCAGAACGACGCTCAGAACGGGCCGCGCGGATGACCGATATCGGCGAGCTCGGGCGCAACCAGGAGATCAGCGACCTGTGCCTCGTGCTGACCGGCAGCCGCCCGCCGACGGGCAGCGCCCAGGAGGCGGCCTTCACCGGCGAGGCGTACACCCGGCTCGCCCGGGACGTCGAGTCCATGATGGAGATGGCGCGCCGTGTCTCGCTGCGGATCGGCGACGGCATGCCGGAGTCCGCGCGCGGCGAGTTCGAGCGGACCGTCGACAGCCTCACCTCCGGTCGGGGCAAGACCTATCTCGACGGCTTCCTCCAGCAGCTCCAGGACGTGCGGGCCGACATGGACTCCAAGGCGCGCGACATCTATGAGATGAACTGGCAGATCATGGTGTCGCTCATCCACATGCTGGCCTTGCTGGCATGGGTGGCGGCCCTCGCCGCGTTCGGCTTCGGCGGTCTCGCGGGTATCCAGGCGGCCATCCTGAACCGGGCCCGCGTCGCGATCCTCACCGCCATCGCCACCCTGCTCAGCCGGGTGCGGCAGATGCCGGGCGTCTTCGAGGCGTTCGAGGAGGCGCTGATCTCGTTCATCACTCGCGTGACGAACATGGCCTTCGGCGACAGCCGGTTCCGGCAGACCAGAATCGACTGGTCGCAGATCGGCAAGGACGCCGTGTTCGGCTTCTTCGCCGGCGCGTTCACGGAGGCCATCGGGGGCGCCTTCGACAAGCTAGGCGATGTACTGGCCAAGCAGCAGCGCCCGCCGGGCACGGGCGGGCCGCAGAACTTCGACCCGTCCGGCTGGGGTGCCCGATTCGACCGGGAGATCCGCGAGAACCTCAACTCGTTCGTCTCCGAGAGCCTGGGCGAGAACGCGGCCGGCGTGCTCATGGGCGTGATCTTCGGCGGGCCGACCAGCTGGAACTGGGCCAATGTGCTGTGGACGGGCGTCAGCAGCGTGGTCGAACAGAACCTGGAGTCGTTCGCCCGGGCGTTCGGCTCCGACCTCCGCTCCACATTCGGTTCGAAGTTCAGCGACCGGCCCGACATGCCCCGCGAGCTCGTGAACACCGCGGGCGGTGGGCAGGGCCGCGGCGAGGAACAAGGCCGGGGTGGCGGAGGACAGCGCTCGACCTCGTTCGTCCCCCCGCCGCCGCGGCAGAACACGGCGTCGGACGGAGGCTCCGTACGCGACACGAACACCGTCCGGAACACGGGGCGTTCGTACGACGACGCGGCGAAGGGCGACGGCGGCCGCGGCGGCCGGGTAGCGCCCGGGCAGGCATCCGGCGGGGGAGCCTCCCACGACGAGCGCGGCCGTGAGGGCACGCCGTCCGCCTCGCTCACGTCCGCCCTCCCGGGACCTGCGGACTCCCCGGCCACTGTCGGCGGCGGGGGCGCCGACACCCGTGCCGTGCCGGAGGCCGCGGCCGTCGACCGGCAGGACCGGACGGGCGAAGCGCGCACGGTGGTCGCGGAGTCCCCGGACCGTACAGGGGAGCGGGACGGTGTCCTGCCGCCCGCGACCTCCGACGGCGGCAGCCAGTACACCGGCAGCGAGAACACGGACGTCCCGCAGACGGACCCGCAGCCCGCCGGGGACCGTCCCGCGGCCCAGGGCGCACAGGGCACGGGCGGCCTGCCGGGCTCCGGCGTCCCCGGAACGGGTGGCTCGGGCGAGGGGGCCGCGTCGAACGGTGCCCGGCACGGGACGCAACCCGTGGTCGATCCGGCGGTCGACGCCGGGGACGATCCCGTCACGGGCCTCCGCGAGGACACGGAGGAAGGCACAGCGGCCCAGGACGGCCGCCAGACGCCCACGTCCTCGCGCGACACGGCCGGAAATCGGCAGGACGGAACCGGGGAGGACCGCCCGGGCACCGTCCCCGCGACCGACTCCACGGGCCGGGACACTGCTGATCCCACGGCCCGGGACAACGCCGACCCTGCCGCCCGGCGCGGGGCTGCCTCCGCCCTCACCGAGCAGCAGTGGGACGCCCTCTCCCGTCAGGGCGCCATCGTCATCCCCACGCCGTCCGGCCAGGACTCCGTGGTCCTCGCCCTTGGAGCCGCCGCTCCCGACCTCGTCACCGGCACGCCCGCCGAGATCCGTGCCCACCTGGCGGACAGCCTCGTCGCGGAACTCTCCCGGCCCGCCGGGCAGCGTCCCCTGTGGGACCTCATCGACGTCCAGGCACAGTCGGCGGTGGCGGACGACCGTACGGCCGACCTGCTGCGCCGGGGCGCGGACGGCGACCCCGCAGCCCTCCGCGCACGCGAACTCCAGAGCGTCCACGCGAGCTGGGGCGACGACGAGCGGCGCTCGCTCGCCGAGGCCCTGCGCACGTTCAGCACGAGCCACGACGCGAGCTTCGACGTCCTGCCTCTGGTGGCGGGAGCGCTCTACGGGCTGACGGTCACCGTCGTTCAGCCCGACGGCAGTGCCATGACCGTGGGTTCGCCCGACGGCCGGCCCGTCACTCTGGCCCGGCTGCCCGAGCCCCGGCGAGGGCGGGAACAGGCCGCGGAGGACCGCTGGATCGCAGCCCGCCCGGGTGACACGGAGGACGGCGGCGAACCGGCGGACGAACCGGGCGACGGCCGGCTCACCCCACGAGCCTTCGACCGGCGGTGGGGCAAACTGTCGCCCGACGCGCCCGAGGTCGCCGGGGCGGCCGCCACGGCACAGTCGCTGCTCGCCGAGATGGGCCGGTTCACCGACCCGTTGAACGATCCGGAGGTGCCGTTCGGGGAACTGGACCTGCCTGAGCGGGCCGCCCGCCGGCTCACCGAGGCCCTGTACACCGCCCGCAGGCTCGGTCTCGGCCCGCACCAGGCCACCGAGCAGCGCGCCCTCGCCGCCGCGCTGCTCGCAGACCCGCTGGCTCCGCTCCCCGCAGCCTTCACGGCGACCGCCGTGACGTCGGACCTGCCGGACGACCTGACCTCCTCCCCGGCGGCGGAGGGCCGGCCCCTCATCGTCGACACGGAATCCGACGTCGACGGCGAGGTCACCGGCACCGACTCGTCCGACTCGTCCGACGCCTCCTCTGTCCGCTCCGCCCCGGCCTCGCTCTTCTCCACGGCGTCGGCGTCGACCGCCCTGACGGACCCCGTCCCGGACCCGGCCCCGGACCCGGAGCCCGCCCCGGCGCCCGCGCTGGCCCCGGCCCCGGTGGAAGGGGTCGCCGCCGCCACGTCCGCCGAGGTCAACGGTGTGCCCGCGCCGACCCGTCAGGAGCCGGGCGCCCCCGACGCACCCACCGGGCCCGCGGACCTCGCCGACCGCCTACGAGGAACCGTCCCCGCCCGCCTACGCTCCGGAACCGCCGCTCTCCCGGCTCTCCACCCTCATGCTCGCCCGGAGCCTCCGCGCCACGTCCGCAACGACCCTCCGCGCCCGGCGCCATGCCTGGTTCGACCCCGGGAAGGTCCGCACGCTCCGGCGCGACCTCGGCTTCGCCACCGGCGGACGGATCCTCGAACTGTCCGAGGCCATCGGCCGCGTCCCCGTCGATCTGCCCCGGCTCGCCGCCGAAGCGGGCGTGAAGCCACGCCACCTCTTCGCGCTCGCCCACAAGCTGAAGGCGGACCCGGCCCACGTCGTCACGGTCTTCGGAGGGACACTCCGGGCCGGCGGCGGCAAGACGGCACGTGCTCTGGTGAGCGTCGTGCGCCCCGTACTGGCGAACCGCTACCCGGAGTCCGCCGCCGATCCCCGGGCGAACGCCTGGATGGTGGCAGTGGCGGCCCGGTACGGCATCGGCTGGTACCAGCTCATGCACCCGATGATGGGGCTGGCCGTCGCACTCGCCGCCCGGCAGGGCACGGTGCCGGTCCACACGCAGGTGGACGATCTCACGCTCGCCGAGATCGTCGAGGCGTCCTCGTGGGAGTACGAGGCCGGGTACCGGTCCCTGGACCGCGGCCACGTGGCCGCCTGGCAGCGGCCCGCGGCCTCGAAGGCGCAGCCCTCCCGGGAAGAACACCGGGCACCCGCCCCGGACCCCAGGGCCGACGCCGCCGCTCGTGCCGTTCGCGCGACGCGCGAGGCCGCCGTGGTCGTCCAGACCGTCCTCGCCGACAGGGACGGCAGGGGCGGCTCGCCGGTCCCGCCGCGGCGCCGCGACGAGCTGGTCGAGGCCCTGGCCGGCCACCTCTTCGACCGCCCCGGTGACATCCCCGGGGCGACAACCCTCACCGTCCGGCTGCTCACGGATGACGCGGCCGCGGTCAGGGACGTCCGGGACGAGGCACCGGAGTTCGAGCCCGCCCTCTTCGACCGGCTGTGGACCAGCGCCCGGCGGCACGCCTCCGGGGACTCGCTCACCATCGCGCTCGACACGGCCCGCTCGATCGTCGGCCCGCTGCGACCCCTCCCGCCGACTATCGATCGCGACACCGACCCGTACCTCCGTCTCGCCCCCGAGGACCAGATCGTCCGCCGCATCGCCTACTACCTCCACACCCACCCCGGCGACACCCTCCACGCCCGGAACCTGGCGCGCGCCCTCGTGGACGCCCTGCCGTCCGCGCCGGTGGGGCTGCGCGGCGGCGCCAGGAAGAAGCCGAAGCGGGCCGCCGAGCCGCAGCCCGACGTCCGGACGGCGACCGAAACGGCGATGGAGACCGCTGAGCGGCCCGTCGCCGGTCCGTCCCGTACCCCCGATTCCGGCCCCTCCCGAGCTCCCGGCCGTGGTGGTTCCGCCGCGCTGTCCCGGGCCGAGACCGTGCGCCTGGCCGAGGACGCCTTCGCCCGGTGGAGCGCCACCGGCGCCGACGCCGGCTCCGTCCCCGGGCCCCGCGTCGTCTCCGGAGTCGCCGCCGCGCTCGAGTCGTACGCCCGCGTGCCCGGTGTCCCCGTCGACCCCGAGGTGGCGGCGTTCCTCATGACGCTCGCCGCGGCCGGCCGGTCACTGCCGTCCGCCGCCGTCGTCGCCGAGCTGGCCAGGAACCGGACCGTGCTGACCGCCGCCACCGGCTCCGCGGCCGCCTCGAAGGTCCTCACGGAGTTCCCGGCCCTCGCCTCCGTCCTGCGGCGGT
The DNA here is from genome assembly GCF_042741435.1 of Streptomyces sp. NPDC058955. Lineage (NCBI taxonomy): Bacteria > Bacillati > Actinomycetota > Actinomycetes > Kitasatosporales > Streptomycetaceae > Streptomyces > Streptomyces sp. NPDC058955. The sequence goes on from NZ_JBHYKM010000021.1 coordinate 17,354, forward strand.
ACCCCCTGCTCCTCGACTGGTTCACCGACCCCGACCGGTCGTCGGGCCCCAGCATGCTCGGCGGGCACCGACCGCTGATGGAACTACTCCTCCAGAGCCCCGACCTGCTCGACCTCATCGAGAACGACGAACTCGTCCGCTATTTCCTGCCGATCTTCCCGGACTACGTGATCGCGGTGGGCGGCCGCGCCGACCTCGTCCGCGAGGACCTGTCCCACCCCTTCCGCATGGCCCGGTACGTCGTTCCGCACGTGCCCTCCCTGGCGCGGTACCTCCGCGCGGCGGACGAGCCCCGCAGGCGCAGGGCCATGACCGTGCTCGACGACAACCTCGACCTCGCCGCGGCCCTGCTCGAGCACCCCGGTGCCCTGGGCGACGACCAGGACGCGTGGGACACCTTCTTCGGCGACGACGCCGTCCTGGAGGAACTGCGCCGCAACCCCTGGCAGGCGCGCACCCTCCTGGCCGTACCCGGGCTCCTGGACGCGGTCCGGAACGAGCCGGCCATCCTCAGCGTCCTCTCCATGGACAGGGACCTGGCCGATGTCCTCGCGGAGACACCGGACCTGGCGCTCCGCATCGTCTCCTCACCGGTCCTCATGGGCTCCGCCTTCGGCAACCGTGACCTCGTCGCCGTCCTGTCCGCCACCCCCCACGCCTTCGACCACCTGCTCGGCCCGGAGCGGACCCGAGAGCTCGCCCAGGCGATGGTCACCGCCACCGCCCCGGCCACCGCGCCGGCACCGGTGTCCGCCACCGCCACCCCGCTGGCCCGGGTCCGTGCCCACCCCCTCGCCCGAGCCGCCTATCCCGACGCCCGCGACCTCGTCGTGCTCCTGGCCCGTGACCCCGATTTCACCCGCGCGCTCGCCGACCACCTCGACACGTTGCGCTTCCCGCACGAGCTGCGGCGGCTGATGAGGCCGGAGAACGTGCGGCTGCGCCGTGCCATGGGAGCCGGCACGCTGCCGCCCGGTCCCTCGCTGCGCCCCGCCCTCCGGCATGCCCCGCTGGCGGACGCGCTGCTCAGCCTCCCCGGCTTGGAGGAGCGGACGCGCGTGCTCGTCGCCGGGGCGCCCGGCAGCGACGAGGCGCTACTGCACGGGCCCGCCGCCGCGTTTCTCACGACACAGCCCACCCTGTCCCTCACGTTCCGCGCTGCGGTCGCCTTCAACCCGGGATATCTCGCCGCAACTGCCCGCGAAGCCCTGCTGCACCACGTCAGCGTCCGCGACCTCCCTCTGTTCAGGGCACTCCGCAGCAACCCGGACCTGCTGGAGGACCTCGTACGCGAGGACGGCGCGCTGATCCACCTCGTCCGGCGTTTCCCTGCCGTCGCCACCGCACTCGAAGACGAACCGTCGATCAGCCGTTACGCCGCCCGGCACGTCCCCGCCCTGAACCGGCTCGCCGAAGGAGCGGGCGGTGCCGACGCGGACACCGAAGGGGTCAAGCCGCAGCACCTGCGGAACCTCTTCGCCGACGAACGCCTCCTGGACCTGCTCTCCGTGGACGGGAACAGCGCCCTCGTCCACGCCCTGGGCGCGCACCCGGCCATCCTTCTCGCCGTCCTGCAACGCCCCGGCTTCGCGGACGCGCTGGCCACCGCGCCCGACCGGTTCCGCGGCCTCGTGTCCGACCCCGCCGCCCTGCTCGCCGAGGTGGAGGCGTCCGGGCCGATCGGCACGACGGAGGAGGGATGGCCCATGGACGAGGAGACCCTCGTCCTGCTGCACGATCTGGCGGGCCATCCCGAGGACGCCTGGGCAGCGGTGCAGGACACCCTGTCCGGCCTGGAGGACCCTCAGCAGCAATCCCGGATGACCCGGGACATGCGGCGCCTGTTCGACGCCCTGGACGAGAACCCCGCCCTGCGGGAGACCTTCGACGCCTCTCGCGCCCTGCGTCACATGCTGATGATGAACAACGAGCTGCTCGACGCCCTGCTGCGAAGGCCACGACTCGCGGCGCTGTTGGCCGGCTCGGTCGACGCCCGTATCCTCGTCGGCCGTAACGAGGACTTCACCCGGGCCCTGGCCACCAACGGGAAGCTCGCCCTGGCGTTCCTCACCGACACCGCCTTCCGCGTCCAGCTCCTCGCAAGCCCCGACATCGTGACCCTGGCGGCAGGCAACCGCCAGACGTGGCGCATGAAGACGAACGGCGACGTGGACGACCTGATCGCACAGGTCCCGTACGCCGCCACCGTCATCTGGGCCGACGAGAGCCTCTCCGAGGCGGTCTACACGAACAGGGCCCTGCGGGACGCCCTCCGTGACGGCGAGGAGCTCGTCGCCGCCCTCAACACCCTCGTGGGAGGGGAGCCCGGCGTCCCCGGGAACGACGAGCGGTTCGACGAGGTCGTCGCGGTCATGCTCAGCGGCCAGGAGGTGTCCACCCGGGCCCTGGTCCGCCACCCGGCTTCGGTGGACGTCCTCACCGCCGCGCCCGCCTTCGCCCGCGCCCTCGCCGCGCACCCCGGCACGCTCCGCTCCGAGGAGGAGTACGCGGCCCTCCTCGGTCACCCCACCCTGCCCAGCCTGCTCGACGCACACCCCGCCGCGGCGGAACTCGTGCTCGCCGACCGCGAGCTGACGCTCCTCGCCCTCACCTGCCCGGACCTCGTCACCGCGGTCGCCACCGTCGACGGCTTCGCCGCCCTCCTGGAGCGCGGCAGCGGCGCGGTGCCGCTCCTCCGCGCGCACGGCGGCCTCGTCAGGGAGATCCTCGCCCGACCCGACATCGTCCCCACCCTGCGTGGACGCCCCGCCCTGATCACGGCCCTCCTCCTCGCCCCCACCCTGATCGCGCAGCTGGCCGCGCAGCCGGATCTGTGGTCGCTCCTGCGCACCGTCCGTCTCCTCGTCGAGGACGCGTCGACAGGCTCCGCGCTCTGGCGGTTCCTCGTCTCCCAGCCGGGTGTCGTGGAGGCGGTCATCCGACGCCCGGCACTCCTGCGCCGGATCCGCAACCGCCCCGGCCTCATGACCTCGCTCCCCGCGATCCCGCTGTCGCGGGAGCAGGCATCCCGCCTCTACGCGAACACCGCGCTGACCGGCGCCCTCGACGTCCGGCCGCGAGCCGCGCGGCTCGTCCTCGGCGACCCGGACCTGCTCGCGTACGCCCTGGAGACTCCGGGGTTCGCGGAAGCCCTGAACGAGCTGGCCGGCCGCGTCCGCCCGTTCCGGCAGGCCGTCGAGGGCGGACCGGCCGTTCTCCGCGCGGCGGTCGAGCGCCGCCTCACGGACCCGGCCACGCCCGCCCCGCGCCCCGCCGCGACCACGACCACGACCACGGGGGAGTCCCGCCTCGCCGCCGCACCCGAGGCGGATCAGGGCGGCGCCCCCGCCGACGTACCCCCCTCACCCACCCCCGGGGACGACCCCGACGCCGCGACCGAACTCTCCGAGTGGGCGGCGCGGAACCCCGAGGCCGCCGAAGCCCTCGCCACCCACCCCGAGCTGTCCGTCCTGCTCACCCACGCCCTCGGCGTCTTCGACGACGTCCAGCGGCACGCCGGGGACCTCCCAGCGCTCTCCTTCACCCGCTTCGCCCAGTCCTCCAACCTCACGTGGCGGTTCGAGGCCGACTTCCAGGAGTACCTGGACTCGCTGGACGCGGCCCTCACTCCGGCCGGCTACCAGGCGCTCAAGGACGCGGTCCGCCCGGTGTGGCGGGAACTGGAAGCCGCGCACCGGGCGGAGGAGGACTGGCGACGGGCGGCCGTACGGGCCCGGCTCGCCGCATTCTCCCCGGTCGACCGCTCCACCTGGACCTTCAGCGGTCGGCAGACGTTCGCCAACGGGGAGCGCCCCGAACGGTTCGCGCACGGTACGGACGAACTGAGGGCCCTGGCCGACGGCGTCGGCGTCCGCGAGAACACCGTCCGGATCAACGTCCCCCTGCACGGCCACCTGAACGGCGGCTCAGGCGGCGTCTCGTTCGTCTACACGCTGAACCCGGAGGACGGCCGGGTCGACCTGCTCGTGTACGGGCGGAGCTGGCGGCGCGACGACCGGAACCGCTACAAGTGGGACGGTCACCGCGGGATGGTGTCCGGGCCGCTCCCGGTCGAGTTCGTCGAGGACGATCCCCGGCTCGTCCGCTCCCGGGACGCCGTCCGGCGGCTGCGGGAGCCCGGCGGGGTCGACGCGCTTCTCGGGCCGGCGGCCGTCCCGCCGGCGGAGACACCGGACGGCTTCGACGCCGAGCGGTTCGACGCCGCGTGGCGGGCTGTCGTGGCCCGCTCCGGCCGGACGACCGTGAACGCGGCCGTCGACGAGGCGCGGCGGCTGATCTCCGACCACCGGAGGCTGCCGCTCACCATCGGACGCGACCGGGACCCCTTCGCGGCGCTGGCCCCCGAGGACCAAGCGGTGCGGCGGCTCGCCCACCGGCTGCTCACCACACCGGAGGAGGAGGGTGGTGCGGACCGGTTTGTCCGGTTGTTGGTCGCGGCCCTGCCGCCGGAGCCGGTACGGCTGGTCGGCGGCGCCAAGAAGCGGAAGAAGGCGGCCGCTCCGGCGGCGGGCGAGGGCGCTTCGACCTCTGGCGCGGTATCGGCTGTCACTTCCGCCTCGGGATCGACAGCCGTCGGGACGCGTGGCCGCCCGTCGGCGCCCCTGGACGCCCCGCGCCAGCGGTGGACCGCTCCCGAGCTCGACGCTCTCGCGGCGGCAGCAGTCGAGCAGTGGCGCCGAGAGAACTCGAGCACCCCTCTCTACCGCCTGACCGATCCGACGGCGGCGCGCGACCTCGTCGCCGGTTCCCTGCGTCGGTACGCCGAGGAATCCGGCACCGGGACGGGCCCGGCCCCGACCGACACCGTTCCGATCGGCACCGACCTTGCCCGGTTCCTGGTCGCCCTTGTCGCGGGAGGCGAGCAGCGCCGGCCGAAGCCCGGCACGATCCAGGCCCTACGCCGGAACCGGCCCGTCCTGGACGCGGTGTCCGTCCACGCACCCGTGGCCGTTCTCGCCGCCCGTCATCCCGGATTCGTGGAACGGCTCGCCGCCCACCCGGCCGTACTGGAGGAGCTGACCGGTGTCCGGGGTGTCCGCTCCGCCCAGATCCTCCTCCGCCATCCCACGCACACTGCCACCCTGTTCGGCAATCCCGTACTGCTGCGCGCCATCGAGGAAGACCCCGCCCTGCGGAGGAGCGTGCTCAGCAGTATCGAGACCGTGACGCCCCTGAAGGGCCGAGTCGACCTGCTCAGTGCCGTCCTCGGCCCCGGCTCGTTCTGGTCCGCGCAGGCCGTCACGGAATCCGCCTCCCTCGCGGAGTTCCTGACCGAGGCACCCGACTGGGTGAGGGTCGTGGGCATCCTCAACAGCTACCCCAACCTCGCCCTCGCCCTCGGTGACCACGCCGAAGCGGTGGCCGACGACGAGTCGTGGGGAGACGGCACGTCCGGTACGGACGGCTACCGCCGGCTCTTCGACGACCGGGAGCTCCTCAAAGCGATCTACCGGAACCCCCACCAGCTCAGCACCCTTCTCACCGTCCCGGACCTCCTCGGCTCGGCCGCGCGAAACCCCGCGCTGCTCGACCTGCTGGCAACGGACCCCGTCCTCTCCCAGGTTCTCGCCACCACCCCCGACGTGGCGTCCGTCGTCATGCGGTCGGCAACGCTCCGCGAAGCCGCCTTCGGCAACCCCGCGCTCGCGACGGTGCTGGCCGCGACCCCTGACGCCTTCGACGAACTGATCGACGATGAGCCCGCCCTGCGCGCAGCGCTGGCCTCCGCCTCGACCGCCCCGCCCACCCCGGCCCCGCCCACCCCGGCCACCCAGCCGAAGGGCGCCATCCCGCGTGCCCTCGCGCATCCGCTCGTCCGCGCCGCCTACCCGCAGCCGCGCCCCTTCGTGGCGGCGCTCCTCGCGGATCCCGACTTCGCCCAGGCCCTGGTCGACGGCGTGCTGGACGCGCTCCGGTACCCCCACGAGCTGCACGCCCTGATGGACGAGGACGCCGAAGACCTCCGGGACCGCCTCAAGGAGCCGGAAAGCCCGATGCCGGCGGTCCTGCGGATCGCGCTGGGCCGCCCGTACCTCCACCGCTGGCTCGCTCAGAGCCCGCACCTGGCCCGTGACCTCGCGCAGTTCCTCCGTCGTCATCCCGACGCGGTCAACGCCCTCCAGCGGAACTACGCCCTCGCCGTCGTCGCGATCCGGGCGCCCCAGATCCTCATCGCGATCGGCGACACGCCCGGCCTGTGGGACCACCTGTCGGACCATGACCTCCTCGTCGACGCGCTAGCCAGGGACTCGGGGCTGCCTGTGCTCCTGAAGCACGTCCCGGACGTCCTGCCCCGCCTGATGGCCGAAGACCAGGCCCTGCTCCGGCTCATCGCCTGCTTCCGCAACGTCTCCGGCGCGCTCGAAGCAGAGCAGGACACCCTCGATCACATCGACGCCCATGCCGGGCTCCTGCACACCCTGGCGACGGTCGCGAGGGAGACCGGAGCACCGCCGGACCTGATCAGCAGCGACCAATGGACCCAGCTCCTCGGCGACCAGGAACTCCTGACGGCCCTGTTCCGGCCGGAGGCCGCCCGGCTCCTCCGGCACCTTGCCGCCCACCCCGACATCCTGGTGGCGGGACTGGTGCGGCCCGCGTTCCGGGAGACCCTCCTCACCGATCCCGCCCGCTTCGACTCCGGCCTGGACGATCCGGTGGTGCTGCGCGCCCTGGTGCAGGGATTGGGCGATCCGGTCGTCACCGAGGAGGGCTGGAAGCTCACCCCGGGCGTCCGCGCCATCATGGAGGTCCTTCTCCAGCCGCTCGACCAGGCTCGTGCGACGATCGAGGCCCTCCGGCCCGGCCCGGACGGGCTCGACGAGCGGCCCGCCCAGCTCGCCCATCTGGAAGCCGTCCACGAGGCCTACGGCAAGGTGCCGGCACTCCGTGCGGCGGTCACCGAATCCACCGAACTGTGCTACCTGCTCAGCCAGAACACCGAACTCCCGGCCACCCTCATGAAGCGGCCGGCCCTGCTCGACCTGCTCCGCACGTCGCGGACCGCGCGCGCGTCCGTCGAGACCCACACCGAATTCACCGCCGCGCTGCGGGTCAACGGCGCGCTCTATCACGCCTTCCTCACGGACGCGCTGGCCCGCGAGATGATCGCCCGCAGCCCGGCCAATCGGAGCGCGATGGCCCAGAACCGTCACCTCTGGCGGTTCCTCACGGCCCCTCGCATCAAGCAGATGTTCTCCTACCTCGAAGCGTCTGCGACCGTCGTCGCACAGAGCGAACCCCTCGCACACGCTCTGCTCGTCACCGGCACGGCGTATCCGATCCTGAAGGACGCGAACGCCCTCTTCAGCGCTCTGGAGGACGTCCTCCTCTCGGAGGACGCCGACCGGCAGGACCGGTTCGATCCGACCGTCCGCGCACTCCTCGGGGTCGGCGGCACCGGACTGCTCCGGCTCGCCGTCCGCAGACCCGAACTGGTGGAGCTCCTCGTGGACCAACCGGAGTTGGCCGAGGCGCTGGCCACGACGACGGCGTCCCTGTCCGAGGAGCGAGCGGACGCGCTCTTCGCGAACCCCGCCCTCGTCGCCGGGCTGTCCCGCTCGGCGACGGTGACCCGGCAGGTCCTGGAGAGCCCCGACCTGCTCACGGCTGTCCTGGAACACCCCCGCCTGCTCGACGCCCTCCTCGACGTGGAGGGGCTGTCCACGCTCGTGGACCGCAACACCGCCGTCCCCGGGCTCCTGCGCCGCCACCCGGCCGTCGTCGACGCGATCACGGCCCACGCCGACGTCGTGCCCACCCTCCGGGGCCGCCCCACCCTCGTCACCGCCCTGCTCCGCGACCCTGAACTCGTCGCCCAGCTCTCCTCGCGGCCCACCCTGTGGAGACTGCTCCGCGAACACCGCGTCCTCGTCGACGAGGCCGCCGACCGTACCGAGCTGTGGGAGGCGCTGGTCACGCGACCCGGTGTCGTGGACGCCGTCCTGCGGACCCCTCGCGTCCTGCGCTGGTTCCGCCGCCGCCGTTCGCTGTGGCAGGCGCTCACCGACACCGGAGCCGTCCTCAGCTCCGAACAGGCCGAGGCGCTCTTCGGCGATCCGGAGCTGTCGGGCGCACTCGCCCGGGAACCCGGAACCGCCCGACTGCTGTTCGGCGACCCGGCGCTCCTCGCGTCGGTCGTGACCTCACCGGAGTTCGTCCGCGGCGTCGTCCTCCTCGAACGGCGCGGCCGGCTCGGCTCCGCCACGGCGGCAGGCCCGGACGCCCTGCGCGAGGCGGTCACCGGGGCGGTGACCGACGCCGAATCCTCCGGCGCGCCCAACCGCGCCCCCGCACCCGACACCCGGACGGACACCACCCCCGGATCCGCCCGGCAGCCCGACACACCCACGGCCACGCCGGACTCCACGACCACGACCGAGAGCGTCCCCGACGACCCCGCGCCCCCCGCCGGCTGGAGCCCCGAGGTCGGCGTGCTCGCCCGGCACGCGTCCGATGTCCTCGAAGCCCTGGAGGAGCGGCCCGAGGACGCAGACGCCTTCGCGTTCGCCACCTTCGCCGGGACCGTCGGGCTGACCTGGAACTTCGAACGGGACTTCCAGGAGTACCTCGACTCCCTCGACGCCGCCGGACTGACCACCGACGGCTACCGGGCCGTCAAGGAGGCCGTCCGCGAAGTGTGGCGCCGCATGGACGAGGCCCACCGCGCGGACACGGCCGCCCGCCTCTCCGCCGTCCGCGCGCGGCTGCGCTCCGTCTCCGCCGTCGATCCCGCCACCTGGACACTCAGCCACCGGCTCCTGTACGCGAACGGCGAGACACCGGACCGATTCGCCGGCTCCGAGGACGTCCTGCGGCGCCTCGCCGAGGGAACGGGTGTCCGGGAGAACGAGGTGCGCCTCAACACCGCCCTCCACGGCCACCTCGACGGCGGCTCGGGCGGCGTCTCCTTCGCGTACGTGCTCAACCCCGCCGACGGCCTCGTGGACACGGTCGTCTACGGGCGCAGCACGCGGCGCGACGACCAGAACCGCTACAAGTGGGACGGCCACGGCGGCATGGTGTCCGGGCCGCTCCCGATCGAGCTCATCGACGACGAACCCGTGCTGACCGCCTCCCACGACGCCCTCCGCCGCCTGCGCGGCGGCGAGGCCGCCGACACCCCCGTGCCGTCCGTGCCCGAGCGCACCGGCCGTACCGTCGTCTTCGATCCGCTTCGCTTCGAGCGGTCCTGGCAGGCTGTCACCGCCCGCTCCGCGCGGTCCGCCGTGGACGAGGCCGTCCGGCGGGCCCGGCGGCTCGTCGCACGGTGGCGGGGCCTCCCTCCCGTCATCGACGCGAACCGCACGGCCTTCACGGAACTGCCGCCCGAGGAACGGGTGGTGCGACGGGTCGCCCACCGGCTGCTCACCACGGCAGAGGAGGAAGGCGTGGTGGAGGAGTTCGCCCGCGCGCTCGTGGACCTCCTCCCGCCCGGCCGGGTACGGCTCCGGGGCGGCGCCCGGGACGAGCACGCCGGCGGTGCCGCGCGCGGCCGGTCCACGGCCCCGAGCACCGAGCAGGAAACCGGTCGGGCAACCGACCCGCGCCCCGGACCCTCACGGGGGACGGACGTGCCGGCGGGCGACCCCCAGGAGCTCGTCGAGGCCGCCTACGAGGAGTGGGCGCGGCGCGTCCCGGAGGCCGTACCCGACTCCGCCGACGGCCGTGAACTGTTGCTGACTGACGTCACCGGCCAGATCGCCCGCGCCATGGCCCGGCCGTCCGCGCCGCCCCGTGACCTCCGGTTCGACACCCGGCTCGCCGCGCTGCTCCTGACCCTCCACACGCACACCGGCGGGACCCCGCCCCGCACGTCCACGCTCGTCGCGCTCTCCGCCCACCCGGCCCTCCTCGACGCGGCGATCGGATCCGGCCCGCTCGCTGCCGCCCTGACCGGCCACGACGGGCTCGCGGACGCCCTCGGCGCCCGGCCCGCGCTCACCGAGGCCCTCGGCGACCCCGGCTTGGCCCCCCTGCTCCCCGGCCTCTTCTCGGACCTGCGCGCCCTCCGGGTGCTGCTCGCCCGCCCCGACCTCCTCGACGCGCTCGACTCCGACCACGACCTACTCCACGACGTCCTCACCTTCCCCCGCGCGGTCCCGGTCCTCGGCGGCCGTCCCGAGCTGCTCCGGGTGTTCCTGGCCGGGGCCAGGACGTCGTTCGTCGGCGCCCTCCTCGACACCACCCCTGCCTTCGCCGCCCACCTGGGCGGCCTCCTCGGCCGCGACGACGCCGTCGAGGCGGTCGGGCGCACCGTCACCGCCCTGCTGAGCGACCCCGACCTGCAAGTGGCGCTGATCGAGCACCCGGACGCCGTGGCGCGCGCGGGCGCGTTCCGCCGGCTCGTCACCGACGGCCGTCTCCTCGACGCCCTGCGCCGCCACCCCGCGCAGACGAAGACAGTCCTGGCCGTCCCGGGCATGCTGGAGGCCGCGCACCAGGACCCCGCCGTCCTCACCACCCTTGCGGGCGACAGCGCCCTCGCCGACGTCCTCGTCGACCTCCCCGCCCTCGGCGCGGTGCTGGCCGCCTCGCCCCGGCTCCTCGCCGCCGCCTTCGGTCGGCCCGCACTCGCGGCCCTCCTCTCCCACCGGCCCGCCGCCTACGACCAGCTCCTCGCGACGGGCGACGAGACCGCTCTGGAGGAGGCCCTCCGCTCCGCCCGGGCACCCCGGCCGACGCCCCCGTCCCCGCCCGGTCCCGGACTCGCGTCCGACCCCGCTTCCACGAGCCGGTACTCCCGCCTCGGTGCCCACCCCGTCCTCCTCGCGGCGCTGAACGGGCGGAACGACCTCTTCGACACCCTCCTCGACGACCCCCGCCTCGCCGCGATCCTGGTGGACACGCCCGGCCTGCTGACCGCCCCGCACGAGTACCGCCGCCTTCTCGGCGCCTCCGGCGCGCGTCTGCGCTCCGCGCTGCCCGAGCACACCGACGACCTGCTCGTCCCCGGCCTCCTGAGCGCGCTGCTGCGCCACCCGCGGAGCACCGCGGGCCTCCTCTCCCAGGACGGGGCCCTGCGTCGCGCCGCCGACCTGCTCCGTCGCCACCCCGGCCTCGCCGACACGACGGGTCGCGGTGGCGGACTCCTCACCTCGATCATCGCCCACGGCGCAGCGTACGAACTCGGGTCCGCCCTCGCGCCCTTCACCGACGCCGTCCAACGGGACGCCCGCCTGCTCGCGCTCTTCCACAGCGACGCCTTCCTCGTCCGCCTCCTCCAGGACAGTCCCCGTGCCGTCGCCGCGCTCACCGCGGGGGACTCGGCTCTCGTGGACCTCGCCACCGCCTTCACGGGAGTCACCGAAGCCCTGCGGGAGCACCCGGACACCCTCCCGTCCGGCGGGCGGCACGCGGGTGTTCTCAAGGCCCTGGCCGGCGCGGCACGGCTCCGTGCCGGAGCCCCCGTCCGGACCCGGGGCCGGACTCCGGGGCACTGGGCGCGCTTCCTCGGCGACGATGCCCTGCTCACGGCGCTTGCCTCCCCCCGCGCCGCCGGGCTGCTCGCCCTTCTCGCCACCGACGACGAGGTGTTCACCGCCCTGCTCGAACGGCCCGCCGCCACGGAGCTCGTCGGCCGTCACCTTCGCCGGTTCACCGATCACCTGGCCGACCGGGCCGCGCTCCTCAGGGAGATCCGCGCCGCAGGGGAGCCGACCCTGACGGAGTACGGGGGCGACCTGCCGGCCGACGTCCGCGCGCGGACGAACCTCCTCGCGCGCCCGCTGGAGGCCGCGCGGGCACTCCTCACCGACTCGGCCTCTGGGGCCTTCGTCCCTGAGGCCTCCGGCCACAGTGACCTGCGCTCCCGTCTCGAAGCCCTCCACCGCGCCTACCGCGAGGTCGAGGGGCTGCGCGAGGCCGTGGCGAACGACCGGGGGCTGCTCCACCTCCTCAGCGCCGACCGGGAACTGACGACCACCCTCCGGCACCGTCCGGCCCTGCTCGGCGTCCTCATGGACCCCACGCGGGACGCCCGGCGGGCACTCCACCTCAACCCGGAACTGACCGTCGCGCTCCGCCTCAACGGCCCCCTCTTCCACGCCTTCGTCCATGACGCGTCCCTCGTGGAGGCACTGGCGGGCGACCCCGTCCGGGGCCGCCAGGTCGCCCGTAACCGCGCTCTCTTCCGGGTCTGGGGCTCGCCCCGACTCGCCGGGCTCCTCACCCACGGAAGCCCCCTCGAACGCCTCGTCTCGGTGAGCGAGCCCCTGACCGAGGCGCTGCTCGCGGACACCAGCCGCCTTCTCCCCTTCCTGAGCGGCGACACGCCCTTCCTCGCGGAGCTCGTCGCCCTCCTCGGCGCCGCCACACCCGACGCGGTCCACCGCTTCGACATGCTCGTCCGCGCCCTGACCGCCGGAGACGACACCGCGCTGACCGAGGCGGTCTGCGGTACGCCGGGCCTGGCGACGGTCCTCTTCCACGCCACCCTCCTCACCGCGACCCTCGCGGACGGCCACGGACGGTTCCGGGACGCGGCCGACGCCCGCGCCCTCCTCGGCGACCCCGTTCTCCTTCAGGCCCTGGAACAGGCCCCCCACGTCACGCGTCGGGTGCTCTCCGACCCCTCCCTCCGCGCAGCGGCGGCACGTGACCCCCGTCTGATCGACACGATGCTCCGGGTCCCCGGCTTCGCGGCCCTCATGACCCGGTGGCCCGGCCTCGCCACGCCGGTCGCGGACGTCCGGTGGACCCCTGCCCTCGTCACGGCCCTGAGCGGTCTGAAGGGCCTGGCCGAGGCGGTCCTCGACCGTCCCGAGCTCGCCGCCCAGCTCGGCCTGTCCGACCTCCTCCGGCTCCTGCGCGACCATCGGGTGCTCCTGGCCGACGCCCGCGCTCAGTCCCCGCTCTGGCTGGCCCTGCACCGCCTCCCCGGCCTCCGCGCGGCGGTGACCCGCGACCCCGCGCTCCTCACTCGCCTGCGCGCCGATGTCGGACTCCCCGACGCGTTGGAGTCCGCCGCCCGCGAACTGAATGAAGCGGACACCCTGCTTCTGCTCGCTGCGGCGGGCGAGCCCGGACCGGCGCCCACGCCCGCAGCGGAACCGCCCCGTTGGGACGGCCTCGCCCGCCGCGCCCTCCACGTGGCGGAGCTCCTACGCCGCAGCCCGGACCTCGGCGCCCGGCTCGCAGCCCACCCCGAACTGGTCCAGCACCTGGCCGAGCACCCCGAACTGGCCGCGCTCCTCCTCCACCGCCCCGACCTCGCCGACCTGCTCGACGCCTCCCCGGAGACGGCCCCCGCCCTCACCTTCGCCGACTTCGCCGACGCCACCCCGCTCAGCGGCGACTTCGCACGGGACTTCGCCGCCTACCTGGAATCCATCGACGTCGTCCTGGGCGCGGAGGCGTACACGCTCGTCCGGGAGACCCTCCGGCCGGAGTGGACCCGACGTGATGAGCAGCGCCGCGAGGCCTTGGAGGAGACTTTCCGCCACCTCCGGTCCCGCCTTGCCGCGCTCGATCCGGCCCGACCCGACACCTGGCACCACAGCGGACGCGTGCGCTACGCGGGCGGCCTGGGGGCCGGTGCGTTCACCGGCGACGAGGAGCTGGTCGACCGGCTGGCCGGCGGGGAGACCAGGCCGAGCGAGAGAGCCGTCCACCTCAACCGTCCGCTCCACGCCCCCCTCGGATCCGGCCGGGGCGGCATCACCTTCGCGTACGTCGTCGACGACACGGACTGCCAGGTCGACCTGCTCGTGTACGGCCGTGCCTCCCGCCGGTCCGCCTCCGGCAACGCGTACGTCTGGGACGGCGACGGGGGTCGCTCGACCTACGGCCCACTGCCCGTCGAGACCGTTGAGGACAACGCCTGGCTGCGTCGGTCCCGAGCCCTTGTCGAGCGGCTGCGCACGCGAGGCGGCGCCGACGCGCTGGTCGACGGCCTGCGGGCCGCGTACGGCCTGACCCGGCGTGGTGTCGCGGAGGCCCCGCCGAGCACCGGCCCCGGCACACCGCGGGACCCGTTCACCGGTGAGCCGACGTCACCGGACGTCCCGTGGGCGTCGCGGCGTGCCGACGCGCCGGTCGCCCACCTGTCGACCGAGGTCTTCGACCCGGACCGGGCCCCCGGCGAGGGCCGGACGCTCCTCGTCCGAGTGGCGGTTCGCAGGATCGAGACCGAGGGCGGCGCCTGGGTCCGCGACCTTCAGCTGGACCTCCCCGTCGAGCCCGGTCTGGGCGCCGAGGAGCGGATCGCGTTCGAGCGCCGTCTCCAGGGCATCCTGGACCGCGCCCTCGGCCATGGCCGCCGCAGGCTGCCCCGCTCCGGCGACCTCCTGCACGTCTCCGTGACGCTCCACGAGAACGCCACCCACCCCGAGCGCGTCACTCTCTCCGTGACCCCTGCCGGCACGCTCCCGCCCCGCCCCGACCAGCTCCACCTCGACACGGGGCACAGCGACGAACAGCTCGCCCACGAGCTTCTCCACTACCTCGGCTCGCGGGACCGGTACGTGACGGAGGGAGCGGTCTTCCGCGGCTCGGCCTCCGCCACCGCCGTCCAGGGCAGCGGGATCATGGCCGACACGGAGCACGGTCTGGTTGTCCCCGACGGCCAGCTCGCCGAGATCGAGGCCGTCCTCGACTCCGGTCCGGTCGTCCGCGACCACCCACTCCCGCCGCCCGCGCCCTCCGACGTGCCTGAAGGCGCGGACCCGGTGCACCCGGAGGTCCCCGTCGACCCCACCCCCGAGGGGCTGTTGCGGGCCGTCCGAGCGTCGGCGCACGGCGGCGCGCTGCCGGAGGCGCCGGACGGGGCCGGAGGGACGCCCGACGCGGCCGCCCTGCGCCGTCGGCTGGCCGACGCCATGGCCGACGAGGACCTTCCCCCAGGCCCCCTCGACCTCGCCGACCAACCGGTCTCCCTCGACGTACTGGACGCTGCCGGAATCGCCCTTGCCCAGCCGCAGCGCGTTCAGGCGGTGCTGACGGGCGGTTCGCTCGGCCCGGCCTCGCTGACCCCGCTCCAGCGCATGCGGTTCGCCGTGCTGACGGAGCCCCGCTGGACCCCGGACACGTTCCGGGCGGCCGTCGCGACCGCCGCCCGGACCCTCGGCGTCCCTCCTGGTGACCTCCTCACGCGTACGGCACCCCCGACGGCGGTACGGACCTCCGCCCCTGGCCCCGCTCCCGTCACCACGCCGGTGTCCGGCGACCCTCTCGGCGTCACGGGCCCGCCCGGCCCGTCGGGGCGGGAGACCGGTCCGACGCCGCCGGCGACCACCGACCCCGCGGGCACCGGCCCCGGGGCCGAGCCCGCCCCGGTCGCGGTCGACCGGATCGCGGAGGCGGACGCCCGCGACGAGGCGCTGCTCTTCGCGCCGCCCGCCCACCTCACCGACCCCGACTTCCGCATGGGCGCGGGCACGGAGGCGTACCGGATCATCGACGAGACCCCCGACGTCCTCCTGGAACGCGTGCTCGACCTGCTCCCCGCCCCCCTGCGGGACCGCCACCGCGTCGAGCTCCGGGAGCGGCTGGCCGGTCTCCGGCAGGGCAACGACCTGCGGGCGGCCATCGGCGACGCCCTGGTCCTCTCCCTCGGCACCGGCGGCGACGCCTTCACGCTCGTCCTGCGCGCACGTCCCGCCGGGTGGATCCAGCTGACCGACCCTCAGGGGCGACTCCTGGCGGGCGAGGAGACGTTCGCCATGGAGCGGCACGAGCTACGGGACGACGACGGCCTCCGGCAGGTCCGCGTCCACGGCCACACCGACCGCCGTGCCACCACCTCCGCGGTACGCACCCGCACCGGGGCGGGGGAGCAGGACGCCAGCCTGTCCTCGTCCGGCACCCTCGCGACGGGGCCTCTGCGCGGTCTCGGCGGCCTTTTGCGGGGTCCCTGGACGGTGGGCAACACGACGGAGACCTCCTTCGTCACCTCCACCGTGCTCGACCACCGCGGGGTGAAGTTCTCCTCCTACCGTGCCGTCACCTTCCTCGCCGGGGTGGGTTGGGACGCCGTCGTGCTGCGCCCGGGAGGCGCGCGAGCGCAGTGGCAGGAGTTCCGGCCGGGTGCCCTCCTCATCGACGTCGCGCGCGAGGCGGCCCGCTCGCTGCCGCGGCCCGAGGGCGGCCCCGCCCACGCCTCCTCGTCGTACTGGAACGAGACGACCGGCGACCGCCAGCCCGACGCGGACAGCATGCGCCAGGCCCTCGTCACGGCGTCGAACCTCCGCGACGGCGACCCCGGTGGCGATGCCCCCGACGATCTGGCCTATCAGTCCTGGGAGCCCGCCGACACGCCAGCGGCACCGGACGGCGGACCGGACGGCGCACCCGACGGCGGCCCCGGCGCCGAGGAAGACCCGTGGGTGCACGTCGGCTCCGGTGCGCGGTTCGAGGTGCTCCAGGGTGTCGCCGGCTTCCGTACCGCCGTCTACCGGCTGGCGCGCGAGACGTTCTCCCAGGTGGGCTCGGCGGGGCATGCGGTGCTGACGCAATTCGCCTCGCTGGACACGCTCATGGCCGGGATGCACGATGCCACGGACGGTTTCTTCCGTTCGCCCGAGATCCCCTCACCGGACGGTACGAGGCGACTGCGGATCGATGTGCGGGCCCGGCACCGCAACCCCCGGGTGCTGTACGACGACGACTTCAGCCGCGTCGAACTCGAACGGGCCGCGATCACCACCTCCGGCCGCCAGACAGCGCGGACCGACCGGCTCCAGCTCGGTGGCTCGATGAACGTCAGCCTCGGCACCTCGGCCGTGCGGCTCACCGCCTCGGGTGGCCTGTCCGGCACGCGGAGCGTCCGCACCAGCGTCCCCGGGGAATCGATTCTGGGCATCGACGCGGCCAAGCTCGTGCTCCACGACCGCTCCACGGTGGTCGCCTTCGACACCGAGCTGATCCTCACCGCGGACGGCGACGGCGGGACGCTGACCGTCCCCGTCACCTCCTTCGTCCGGATGCTCGCCGCCGACGTACCGGAGGCGTGGCGCACCGGCCCCGTGGAACCCCCGCCTGCCCACGGCTCCGAGTACCACGCGCGCGCGGCCGCCGGCCGACGGATGACTATCCCGGCCCGGTTCCGTGACTACCTCCCCGGAGCGGTCTGGATCGGCGACATCGACCCGGGCGGCTCGGCACGCCTCCTGGATGGGGCCCTCGCCCTGATCCGCACCGCCTTCCCCGGCTATCTGCCGCCGGGCCCCGGGCGGGGCGGTCCCGGCACGGAGCTCTTCGGCAACCTCACCAAGCTGGTGGACGCCCTGGGACCCCAGCAACTGCGCGGCCGGCTGCCCGCGATGCTCAACGTGGGGGAGACCATCGTGCTGACCCGTCCCGGAGGCGGGCAGATCCAGGTGACGGTCCGCGCCGTGTACGACCCGGCCGACGCGGTCAGGAAGCGGAGTCTCCACGGTGAGATGGAGATCTTCTCCGCGTCCGGGCAGGACATGACGACGACGGTCACGAAGACGACGACGGCCGGCGCCTCGGCCGACCTGGCGGTCACCGCCACCGGGGCGCGGGGCGGGCCGCTCCAGGGCGTGGTGCCGCGCGTCGCGACCTCCCGGGGCCTTTCCCGGGCCCGTACGGGGCAGAGCGGCTGGATGCCCCGGATGGGCACCGGCCTGCTCGCCGAGTGGCTGACCGAGTTCTCCGTGCCGGTCACCGTACAGGTCGGCGTCGAGCAGACGCTGCCGGCGGAGGCTCCCCCGGCGGGCGTGCCCCGATCGGCCGCCGCACCGGAGGAGCACGAGCTCCAGGAGACGGAACCCAGCGCTCTCGCGGATGCTGGGGCTTCGACGCGGAGCCGTATGCCCGGCGCCTACCCCGAGGACGTCAAGGGCGCGCTGCCCGGTGGGGGAGACGACGAGTCCGACCACGACTCCGAGAACGAGTCCGACGAGGGATCCGGCACCCGGTCAGGGGCGAGCCTGCCCCGCCCCGCGACGGCCGCCGGCGCCCGCCCGCGCCCCCTCCTCGCCGCACCCGTCACGCTGGAGACGACGGTCGTCCTGCCCGACGAACTGCTCGACGAGACCGCTCACGGCACCACGGACCCGCTGCCCTCGGTCGGCCTGAGGACCGAGGAAGGCCCCGACGGGCCCGTCCGTGTGCCGTCCGGCCTCGGTGACCAGGGACTCGAATGGATCCCTTCACCGGGTACGGGGCTGCCGCTCGACGCCCTGACCTATCTGCACACCGGCCCTGCCCTGAAGGCCCTGGAAAGCCGGCTCGCCGCCCTCGGCATCACCGCGCTGGCGCCGGTCGACCACGCGGCGCTGCGTTCACTGCTGCACAATCTCGGGCAGCGGCTGCGGGACTTCACCCAGGCGCCCCGGGTCCTGTTCGAGCGCCAGGTCGGCACGCACTGGAGCGGCGCCCGGCACATGCTGTCCGTGACCGTCACCGCCGATGTCGTCCGGCTCAGCTCGATCGGACCGTCGTCCTCCCCGGGATTCGCCCTCTACGGGCACGCGGCCCGCAGTCTCGTCACGGACACCGGCAGCGACGCGGTCTTCGGAGCCGGCGCGGGCGTGGAGCTGCCGCTCTCCCTGGGCGGCGCCCAGTTCCTCCGGCCCCGGGGTGCCTACCAGTACGCCGACGACGCGCCGATCACCGAGACGCGAGGCCTGCTGAGCCGCTTCGATGTGATCGACGCCACCATCGGCGCCCAGGTGTGGTCCGACAGCCGGGTCCACCTCACCTTCGACGTCACCGCCTGGTACGAGACCGAGCTGCCCGAGGCGCTCACCGGCCCGCTCGGACTCGGCCGCTTCGGCACGCGGACCTCTTCGACCTCGGTGCCCGTCGACGGCCTGACCATGATGAACGCGGTCGAAGCGGCACCGCGCGGCCTGATCCCGGCCGACCACCCCGTGCTGCCGACGATCCCCGACGGGACAGCCCCCGCCCCGGCGGACGAAGGCGGGGACGGCCGGACCCGGGAACTCGTCGCCCCCGTCGCGCGCGGCGGCGGCTTCGGCGTGGCCCTGGTCCGGGAGATACCCGACCTCCAGCGGTTCACCGCCGGGATCGTCGCATGGTTCAAGCAAACGTACGACCCGAGGTTCGCCTCGGCCGTCGAGCGCGAACTGGCCAAACTGACGTCGACGGCCGGTGTCAGAGGGCTGATGGAGGCGCTCCTCGACGGCCTGACTCTGTACGTTCCCGACCGGGACCTCGGCTCCACCTTCCTCGCGGAGCTCTCCTTCCGCGCCCGGCTCGGTGAGTCCGAGTACCTGGGGACGACGCTGGAACCCCGCCTGTGGGACCGGTCCGGACAGGCCGGCCGGCTACTGACGTCGGCGACGGACGTCGTCTCGTCCCACACAGGACTGGGCAGCGCGGCCGTGACGAGCGCCGGCTTCGCGCCCTGGGACGTCAACCGCGACGCGACCACGTCGGTCCTGGTGTCGCGGGGCGGAGGACGGGGGGCGCGGCGCAGCGCCATGACGGAACACTCCGCCGTCAGCGCGCTGCAGGGCATGAGCGTGCTCGCCCTGAGCGGCCACACCGTGCACCTCTCCGCCGACGTCAGGGTCCACCGCGCCGTGACTGCCGGCATCCCCCTCCTCGGCACTCTCCCGGGCTTCCTCCTGCCGGCCGCCGCGCCTTCGGTGGGCGCGGTCCACACCCGCGCCTTCCCCAGTGCCCCGCTGACGGGTCGGCTCGTGCTGGCCTTCCCGCCCGAGACCGGTGTCCCCGCCGGGGCCCCGCCGCTCGCGCCGGCCCCCGAGCCGAGGGTGGTGACCCTCCCGGCCGGCGGCACGGAGCGCACCGGCCTGCCGCTCACCCCCGTGCTCCTCAAGGACACAGTCGTCGGCGGGCTCCGGGGCCTGCCCGCGCTGCGCCGCGCGGCGGCGGGCCTGCTCACCGATCTCTCTCCGGCGGCCCACTCCTGGTTCGGGGCTCCCTACCAGGCCAGGAGTGTCCTGGAGACCGTCCTCGGACAGACCTTCCTGCACCCGAGGTTCACCGGACTCACCCAGGAACCGCTGCTCGTGCCGCTCACCCTCCCCGGTGTTGTCTCGGACCTGACCGGGGTCCTGGCGATCGAGGCCGACATCCAGGAGATCCACCCGGTGAACCTGGAACCCGTCACCCTGCCGATGCTCAAGACACGCATGTACACCCGGTCCGGGAAGAAGGCCTGGAGCAACGAGAACGCGACCCGTACCCTGCGCGGTGAGGTGAGCGCCCGTTTCAACCAGGGACTGCCCCGGCCGGAGGAGCCCACGGCCAACCTCCATGAGGGCCTCGGCGGCATCGGCACGCTCCAGTCGGGCTGGAGTGCCGAGACGGGCGGCGACCGCAGCACAGCTGACACGGGCATCAAGCACTCCCGCCGCTCCTACCGGCAGCTCCGAACGGGAGACGTCCGCTGGCGACTTACCTGGACGCCCGACGGCGGCACGCCGAACGGCGTCGAGGTCGTCGTCCCGGAGGGGGCGGACCTTTTCAGCCCCACCGCGACGGCCCGGGCCCTGATCGCTCTCCAGCCGCTGTCCCCGACGACCCCGGCCCCCTACGACCTGACGTCCGGACCGGACCCCCTGCCGCCCGTACGGGAGGAGGCCGAGTCCTCTGAACCGTCGACGTCTCCTGAGCCGAGGCCGGAGCCCGAGCCGGCTCCCGAACCCGCGCCGAGGCCGGAGCACGAGCCGACGCCGGAACCCGATGGGGCCGACCCGGACGCGGCCCCCGTGAACCCGGTGCCGGTCCCGGGCGAAACCCCGGCTCTGGTTTCGGCCTTGGACGAGGCCCTGACGCCGGCCTCGGTCTCGGACGCGGACGAGGTCGGCTCCGAGGACCGAGCGGCTCCGGCCGCCGTACCCGCCGCGGCCGCCTTCTCGCAGCCCGCGGCACCGCCGGTCCCGGCTGGAGGCACACGGGATTCCGGCGTGGGCGAGGGCGGCGGTCCGGTGCCGCCGGCGTTCGTGCGGCGCGGAGCGCTCGGGTCGATGACCGTCGAGCAGGTACCCGTCTGGACCGAGGAGCGCGCCCGGCTCTGGGCGACCCTGGCGACCTACGAACTGCCTGACGACATCCGCTCCGAGGCACTGAGCGCCGTCCAGGGCATGCTGCTGACCAAGAGCCCCGAAGCGTGGTCGGGCCTCTTCAGGGACGGCCTGCTGATCACCGCCGGCGGCAGCGTCGTCTGGATCCTGCCGACGCCCGCCCGGCTCCAGGTCCCGCCGCCCGCCCCGGGCAGCCGGCCGGTCCAGCGCTACCGCGTCTCCTTCGGCTCCACGAGCCACGCGACCGAGGATTCCGAGGAGACCACCAGCGGCGTCGAGTCGATGCTCCAGCTCGGCTTCCGCCTCACCTCGGCCTTCGCCTCGGCCGCGACCCTCGGCGTGCCCCAGTTCGGCATGGAGTTCGGTCGCGGCCGCTCGCGCGGCCACGAGGTCGAGGTCATCTCGGGCCTGAAGTCCCTCACCAAGGGCGCGCAGCCCTTCGAGAGCTCCCTGCGGCTGAGGTTCTTCCGCGACGGGATCGAACTGTCCTCGGGGGCGCGGGACCGGGACGACACCGACGCGTACGCCGTGCCGAGGGGCATCGGCGTGGAGTTCCCGGCCGTCTTCTCCGCGCCCCCGAGGCCGCTGGACCTGACGACCGCGCCATCGCCCGCCACCGTCCCCGCCGGTCAGGAGAGCGACGCGCTCCACACCCAGGGCACGCTCCACGCCCTCGACCTCGCCCCCGTCGTCGCCGGACTCCAGCGACGGCTGCGGGACGCGGGGCTGCCGCCGGAGGCGGTGGCGTCGATCCTGGCGGAGATACGGAAGGGAATCACCGAGCCGCACGCGCTCGACCGCAGCCGCTTCTGGTTCACCAGCGGCGACCGCGGCACGCCCGTCCGACTGCGGTTCTCCCGCTTCGGCGCCTTCCGGGGACAGGTCACCGTGCGGGCCCGGGTCGTCGGAGCGGGCCTGCGCGAGCTGACGGACGGGCTACGGACCCGGGCGGATCTGGGGCTCGGGCAGACGCGTTCCCGGGCCAGGACCGGATCCAGCAGCGCATCGGTAACCTTTGGCAACACCGTCCTCGGCCTGACACACGATCCGACGGAGGGGCGGACGCGCGGGCTCCTGCCGCTGGCCTCCGTCCAGGCGGGGACCAGCCGTACTGACGGCTTCTCCACCTCGGCCAAGACGCAGGGGCATACGGTCCTGGCCCCGTTCCGTGCCATGTTCGCCCGCTACGACGCGGATGTGGAACTCACCGTGACCGTCGACTCCGACACCCACCCGGACCTCGGCCCCCTGACGGTGACCACCTATGGCGAGATCGGCGTGCCCTGGCAGTACGGCAAGGGCGCCGCGGAGTGGGAGTCGCGGACCCTCGGCGGGATCCGCACCCCGGGCCTCGCCGCGCACGTCGAGACCACGCCGCCGGTGTCGGAGCCCCCGTCGACCCCCGTACCGGAGACCGAGCCCCTGCCCGAGCGCGCGTCCGCCCCGGCATCCGGGACGGAGGATGCAGACGTCCGTCCGGAACCGCACCCGGGCGAGCCGCCAGCCCTGGCCGGGCGGCGGGACGATGTTCAGGGCCTGGGCTTCGCGACGCTCCATTCGCTGCCGGGCTCAGAGGACGTACTCGACGGATTCCTGGCCCAGTTGCGCGACCTGGCGGGCGACTCGGCGGTGACGACCGCCGTCGCCCAGGAGCTCTCGGCCTTCTTCGGCACGCCCGCCCTCGAAGCGTCCCTGACCGACCTCTTCGTGGGAAGGACCCTTGTGATCCGGGTCGGTGGCAAGCAGTACCGCCTCGGCCTGCGAGCGGTTCTTGGCCGCCGGGTCGGCGGACTGAACTCCGACATCGTGGTCAACACCCGGGCCACCGCCGCCCTCGGACTCACCGGCGCCCTCTCGACGTCGTGGGATGTGGCGGCCGGGATCGGCGGTGCCCTCCGCCTGCCGCTCCGCGGCCGGCTGCGGTTCCAACTGGGCGCGCTCAAGGCCCGGATCCAGCGCGAGAGCGAGCGGGGGAACACCTTCGGCGGAACGGTCAAGGAGACCAACCGGCACGAGACGGCCGGGGCCGCCAACCTCGGCACCTACGAGCTGCGCTGGGAGCTGGAGTCCCACCGGATGTCCTCCGTGACGGGCCTGCCCCGCGAGAGCAGGCGCGCGGCCGTGGAGCGGCCGGGCCGCACCCGCGCCCAGATCCTCGTCCCCCAGGTCTTCGCACCGCCCGTGGCCCCCGGCGCCGAAGAGCTGGCCGCCGTCGGCCGCGTCACGGTCTCCACCACGGTGCCAGCCCTCGCGGAGGGCGACGGCCGCGCCGACTTCACCACCACCGGCGTCTCGGGCGTCCGGCCCGCCTTCCTGGCGGTTCCCGCGCTCGCCCAGCACCTGGCCCAGCTCCTTCAGGACCTCGACGGGCTCTCCACCGCGCAGGTCGCCTCGCCCGCGCTCTGGCCCGCCGAGTTCCGACAGCTCACGACCCCCGACACCCTCGCGGCGTACTTCTCCACCCTGACCTCGCCGGAGGGGCTGGTGGTCGACCTGCCCGCCCAGGGGGGCCGGAGTCTGCGGGTGCGGATCCGCGTGGCGGCGTACAGCGTCGTCCGCACCGGCACCACCGACGAGCCCGTGGAGATCGAGCAGTACAACCAGCTCACCTCCAAGCGATCCCTGGAGACCGGGGTCTCGTACTCCGCCACGCTCGCCCTCCAGGCCGGCCCGCAGATCAGCTGGGGAGGCGGCGACGCGCACGCGCCGGACGACGAGGACGGCGAACCGACCCACGGCCAGCAGCCCCCCACGAGCCGGGCGGGCGTACTCGCCCAGGCATCGGCGACCGTCACGCGCGGCACCTCGCGGACGGTCTCCGACGGCATGATGAGCATCAGCCGGGCGACATACGGCGGGACCAAGGAGCACCTCACGGCCGACGCGGTCTTCCACCTTCGGCTGGAGCGCGACAAGCGTTCCCGCACCGAGGTCCGCGAGAAGTGGGTCCGCGTCGGCCGAGGACTGGAACTTCTCATGCCCGCCTGGCGCGCCGACGAGATCCTCCGCCCGGCCGCCGACGAGTCCCCGGCTGCCTCGCGCGCCGCCGACGAGACGTCCCCCACCGCCGCCACCGAGCCCACGGCCACAGCCACCGCGACCGCCACCACCGGGTCCGAAGCCGCTGGGCCCGTCCCGTCCGTCGTCGACGGTCAGGCGCCCGCCCCGGATCCCTCCGGGCCGGCGCCCGTACCACGGCGGAACGTCCCCACCCACACGTATGCGACGGGCACCCTGCTCGCGGGAGCCGTCCATCCCGAGGTCTTCCGCGCGGACGGCGTCCAGGAAGCGATCGAGCGCCTGCTCACCGCCCGCGGGGTCACCTCGCGCGGTGTCCTGGACGCCGTCCGGTACGCGTTCTCGTCCTCCGCGCTCGCGTCGCAGATACCCGCTCTCCTCGGTGACGGCGTCCTCCGGGTGATTCCCAAGCCCAGCCCCTTCGGCGCCACCGAGTACCTCCTGGTGCGTGTCGCCATGGAGTCCCTGGACGCGGCGGGGGAGCAGTACGAGCGCCCCGACGTGTCCCTGACGGGCCGTTCGCAGGGATCGGAGGAGACCGAGGACGGGACGGGCACCGGATGGTCCGCGGGCGGCGACCTCAACGCCCGTCTGCGGCTCGCGGGCAACAGCTCCGGCGGGGCCGTGCACGGCGGTGCCGAAGCCGGGGCCGGGTACACCGTGGGCCGGTCCTCCGGGACCACAGCCTCGGTGAACCAGCTGGACATCCACCGGATGACGCTGGACGGCGCCACGGCGTTCTCGCACGCCTTCGTGCTGCGCGTCGAGGTGGGTTCCTCCAAGCAGCCGATGGAGTTCGTCTCCGCGCCCCTTCGTGGTCTCGGCAACGCCGCCGACGCGGTGAAGCACCTCGCCCTCCTCTCCAGGAAGCCGGGCGCGCCCACCCGGATGCCGCTGGGCGGCGGCCTCGGCCGGTATGGCGTCTGGAGCGAGACGGCGACCGTCGAGGGCTCCATGCGGCTCCTCGTCCCGACGGCGTTCACGGTCCCCCTGCCCGTCACGGAGGGAACCCGACCGGGCAGGCCGTCCCTCCTGCACCGCCCGAAGGGGGAAGCCGTCCGATGGCTGGAACCACCCACCGGAGAAGACGGCGGCACCGAGCCGTCCCCGCCGACTCCTGACGCGGCGGACCTCCTCTCGGAGCACGTCGTCCCGCTCGACATGCCGGCCGCGCACGCCGTGCGCCGCTGGGCACGCCATGCCGTCCAGGCCGCCGTGCCGCGCCGTCCGGACCTGGACCGGATCGCGGAAGCGGACGGCCCCGCGCTCACACCGGGCGAGCTGACCACCGTGGCCGGGATGCGGTACGCGCACGCCACCAGCGAGGACGTGATGCGCCCGCGTCTGGAGCAGCTGCTGCGCGGCACCTACACCGTGCCCGTCGACCGCGCCTCCCGTACGGTCCGCTTCACCGTCACCCGGGTCCGGCGGTTCGGCCCTGAGCAAGGGACCCAGGCCACCGCCCGCCGTTACCAGCAGGCCGACAGCTCCGCCGCGACCTCGGAGAAGCGCACCCGCGGCTGGGAGGTCTCGGCGGGTCCCGAGGCAGGCGGAGAACAGGACTCCACCAGGATGTTCGAGCAGGCGGCCGGGACGTTCGGCCGGACCGGAGGGGACGAGAATTCGGGCGGGCAGGGACGTACGGAGGAGACCAACGCGGTATCCGCGGGGACGTACGGCGGCCTGGAGGCCGACCTCACCGTGACCATCGGTGACGTTCTCGCGTTCGACGTTCCCGCCGGGCTGCGGATGCTCGTGCGACTCGACGCCGGGGGCCGCCTCGGCGACGAGACGGCCGACGCATGGCTGTCCGGGCTCATGGACACCTCGCCCGCCGACGGCGCCGACGACACCGGTCCCTCGCCGAAGGCGCAGGGGAAGCGGCCCGTGTCCGCGGCCGACGCGGAGGAGGAGACCGCCGACGGCCCGGAGGACGAAGGCCCGGAGGACGAAGGCATCGAAGGTGACGAGGCGACAGGCCTCGGGCCGCAGGGCCGGGCGGCCCTCGCCGTGCTGCGCCGCGAACTCCCCGTCTCCTGGCGAGAGCAGATCGTACGGGCCTCCGGGCTCCTCGGACTGCCGCTGTCGGAGGACGGACAGCGGAACGCCTTCCGCGAAGCCACCGTGCTGACGGCCGCGTCACTCCGCGACGACGAGCCGGCGACCCGGGCTCTCGTCCGTCACCACAGCGCGCGCGGCGCGGAACGGGGGGAACGGCCGCCCACGGCCACCTCGCTGCTCGCAGCGCTCGACGAGGCCCTGACCGGGCTGCCTGTCGGAGCCCGCCCAGGCCTCGGCGGAGCGACCCCGCCAGGCCCCCACCCGGCCTCGGACGACCCCGCCCGGACGACCGGGGCGTCGGGTGCGGGCACGTCCGCACGGCTCGACCCCGTCGACGTACCGCTTCCGCCCAGCCCGGTATCCGGCCTCGTCAGCGACGGCCCCACGGACGAGGACACGACCCCGGAGTCTCCGGAGCCCCCGGTCTCCCCGCTGGCCCCTCGTGACACCGCCGTCCCCGCCATCACGTCCGACGCGTGGACGCGGCGCGAGGACGAGAAGGACGCGGGCCTCGTCTTCGCGCCCCCGTCCGCGCTCGTCGGCTCCGGGCTCAAGCAGTCGGCGGGTCCGGCCACCTTCGAACTCCCCGACGAACGGCTCTACTCGGCGATCCGCGACGCCCTTCTCGAAGGCTTCCCCGCCCTCCACAGGGACGACCTGGCCCGCGCTCTCGACCAGTGGCTCTCGACCGAGGACTTCATCTCCGAGCTGCCGCAGGCCATCGGGGACCGGGTCGCCCTCACCCTGTTCGTGGGCGGCAAGGCCGTCGACATCACCGTACGGGTGAGGGTCGGGGCCTGGCGGCAGACCACCGACACCCATGGCAGGCCGGTGACGGACCAGGACGCCCCGCTCCCCGTACGGGACCAGCGGGAGGTGCGCACCCGTCAGGTCTTCGAGTCCGGGGACACCGTGTCCAGCAGCGGCACGGCCGCCGCAAGTTTCGGGCTCCCGGCCGTCACCCTCGTCAACCACGCCCTCAGCGGTCTGCCGTCCCTCCGGGGCGTCACGGCGCTCTTCGGCTCCGCGCTCGCCGGCTACTCGGCCTCCGCAACGAGCACCGTCTCCTCCACGGCGACCACCGCCCGCTACACCAAGGGCTCCTCCTATCGGAGCGTGAGCTTCCTGTACGACGTGATGTACGACGTCACACGGCAGGCGGATGGCCTGCCCGCCCACCACCGGCAAGGGCTCCTCGACGGCGCCCTGACGGGCCGCCACGACCGGCGTGTCCTCCGCGCGCGCCGAAAGGACGGGCCCGGGACCACCCACGCGACCTCCGCCACCTGGTCCCCGGCCGCCGAGGACGCCAACGAGCCCCTGCGCCGGGCGATGCAGGCGCTGACGACCTACCGGAACGACGCCGACGCCGGCTCCACCGACTTCCAGGAACGCTCCGCCGACCCCTATCAGGAGGACCGGCAGGACCGGGAGGACCGGGAGACCGCGGAGGAGCCGTCCGTCGTCATCCCGGTGAAGGTGCCGCGCACGTCCCTGGTCGAGTCGTTCGACCACGTCGAGGACCTGCGCCGGGCGGTCCTCTCGCTGCTGCCCGCCGCCGCGTCGACGCCCGGCACGGCCGAGCAGAGCGCGGTGAGTGCCTTCACCGCCGTCCAGTCGGTGGCGGGTTCACTGCACCGCGCCCTGCTCGGCGGCTACTGGTCGCCGCAGTTCGGCAATGGCGTCTCCGGCCCGGCGGCGGTCCGCGTGACGACCGTCTTCCACGACGCCGAGGTGGTCACCGACACCGAGGGCGACGACCAGGTCGACTGGCTGACCCACCTCGACACCGAGGACGTGAACGTCGAGAACGTCGCCCAACGGACGAGCGGCGGCGACGCCTACTCCTACTCGGCGGCGATGCTCCTCGACGCGGCCAAGGGCCGGTTCAGCACGACCGTGTCGGCGCCCGTCGTGGGCGGCGGCCGCAGTGTCCGGGCCTCCGACCCGGGCCGGCAGGCAGGCTCGGTCACCCTCCACAAGATCAAGCTCGAAGAGGCCACCGTCGTGGTCACCGGCCGCACCCGCACGGAGGTCCTCGCACGGGACGGGCGCTCGAAGACCGTTCACGGCCGGGCCTCGCTTCGTCTCCTCCTCAAGGACGCCGAACGCCTGGGTCTGCTGCACGGGCCCGCGCCCGCCGCCACCGAGAGCGGCCCGAAGGCGGGGGACGTGGAGCTGCACGCCCGCTCCGCGCCGGGACGGGAGCTGCGGATCACCTCCCGGCCGGGCGGCTGGCTGCCCAACCTCAGCCGGATTGACGCGGTGGACGACCAGGACGCCGCCGCGCTCCTGGACCGTGTCCTCAAGGCCGTCCACGCGGCCGACCCCGACCTGCTGCCCGCCGGCGTCGGGACCGAGGGGCCGGGCGCCATCGGCGACCCCTTCCGGGTGAGCGCCCACGCCTACGCGAATTTCACCACCCTCTGGAACCTCGTGAGCGGCGAGCCGCTCGCCGGCCGGCTTCACGACATCGTCAACGGCGGGGTCTCCGTGGTTCTCAGCCGCCCGGGAGCCACAGGCCCGGTGGAAGCCGTCCTGGAGATCAAGGGCGTGTTCGATCCCCTCGAGTTCACCTACGGCGGACTATGGGACGGCAACGTCGAGACGTACTACGGGAACTTCTACGAGCTCCAGGGCGACCGCTCCACGGGCGTGAACCTGGAGGGCGGCTTCGACGTCCCCTTCTGGTACAACACCCCACCCTCCCTCTTCACCTTCCGCAACGCGGGTGTCCGCATCGCGCCGCGTCTCGGCACCTCCTGGGGCCGGACGGCCGGCGGAGGCTTCTCCGCCGGCGGCGCCTCGGGCGGGGGATCCCGCTTCATGGGCGTCTTCGACGGCCGGGTGAACCTCACGGTGCGCGTCACCACCCGCCCGGGCGCGGCGGCCTCCGCCTGGTCCGCGCTCAGGACCGTACTGACACCCCCGAGCACGGGCCTGACCGCACCGACTGCCGTGACCGGAACCACCGGCGACGCCGGGATCGAGCCGAACCGGACGGAGGACCAGGACGCTGTCCCGGACCCGGCCGGCGCCCCGGAACCCGCCCCCTCCCCGGACCCGGCGGACGCCGAGGCCGGGCGGGCCGTCCCTCCGGCGGCCGCCCCCATTCCGGTCGGCGTCCGCCTCCTCGTCGCCGACGACGTGTGCGAGGAGCGCGACTCCGACGGCGCCTGGCACCCCTCGCCGCGCATGCGCTCCGTCCTCGACCCCGTCACCCGCAGGGCCTCGCGGGAGACGGACACGAGCACCGCCCCCCTCGTCCACGTTCCGACGGACGGTTCCCGACTTCCGCTGCACACCCTCTTCATGGCCCACACCGGAGGCCTGCGCGGGGCGGTCGACTCGATGCTCGACGAACTGGGCGTCGTCCTCTCACCGGCCGACCGGGTCGCGCTGTCCACCGCGCTGCACGCCCTGGGCCCGCGCCTCCAGGACTTCATCGGCGCGGCCCTGCCGCTGTGGACCGGCTCCCTCGGCCGGGACGCGTTCGGCGCGCCCCGCAAACTGAACGTCGAACTCCGGGCCCGCGTCGACCGGATGACGACCACCGGCGTGAGCCGTCACGCCTACCAGTACGACCACACCCTGACGACCGCCGCCGTGAGCGACAGCAGGACGCGGGTCCCGTTCGCGCCGAGCGCGGCCGTGGTCGGCAACGCCTCCTTCACCTCGAACCCCCGCCCGGCGGGATACCAGGGCACCGACGCCGAGCGGGGCGCCGCGACGGACCACACCCACACCGCCCTCGCGAACTACCGGTACGGACAGAGCACTCCGCGCACCTTGTCGGCGAGCGCGGAGGGACAGAGCGACCGGGTCGACATTGTCGTGGGGGAGCAGGAGCTCATCGACGCCGCCATGGGATACGACCTCGTCGCCACCGTCTACTCGGAGAGCCCGGTCCAGGTGGGCCCCCTGAAGGGGACCCGCTTCAACGAGAGGCGCGCCGAACGCCACCTCACGGACGAACCGGCGCTGCTGCTGATCCCCGCGGGGAGAGCGGCCGGGATGCGCCTCGGAACGGCGGCTCCGGAGGCCGTCGTCGACACGGTCACCGACGCGCCGACCGACGGCGGCACCGGCCCTGACACCGGTCCCGTCACGGCGAGCCCCCCGGTACCCGCCGGCGGCGCCCGTTACCCCATGGTCCCCGCCACGGACGGTCTCGGCCACGGCACCCTCTACGACCTGCCGGCACTCATGCCGCTCGTGCAGGCCGCCCGCACGAGCGTGCTCGCCGAGCTCGACCCCGACCACGCCGAGGCGGTCATGGCCAGACTGCGCAGCCTCGCGTCGCGGCAGGGCACCAAGGCGGCCATCGAGCCCATGAGCTCGGGCGAGATCAAGATCGTGGTCCCGCACCGGGGGGCGGCGACGACGGCCCTCGCCGTCCTCACCGCAAGGATGGAGCTGTCGAACCCGGTGTACCGGGGCGACGCCGACACCCTGCACGTCATCGAGGGCAAGAACGTCCGCCGGGAGGACACCTCCGACTCCGCGGGCGTCTCGTGGACCCACAGCGCGGGTGCGGGCTGGAACTACAGCCACAACCCCCACGACTCCAGCGAGGTGGTCCTCGACGGCGGAGGCGGCGTCAGCGGCGGGGCCCACTACGGCCAGGGCCGGTCGCTGGGCTCCTCCGCCGGGCACACCCGCAGTTCGGGAATCCTGCACGTCGACGCCGGGCCCGCGCTCGTCTCCTACGACGTCGCCGTGACGATCGACCTCGACCACTACTGGGGCGCGACGGTGTCACCCGCGCTGATCGGCTCGCTGCTCACCCTGTGGGGTTCGCGGAAGCGGACGCGGATCATGGACACCGGGCTACCCGGCGCGCTGACCGTGGCCTATCCCCAGGGGCTGATGAGCCCGGCCCCGCCCCGGGCCACCTTCCGCGCGGAACCCACGGTGACGCCCGCGTACGAGGCACCCGCCCGGTTCGGCCTGAGGCCCACCCCCGAGCACCTCACGGAGGGCTTCCTCGGCACTGTCGGCGGGCTGCGCCACCTGGTCCGGCAGGCGGTGTCCCTCATCGAGGCCGAGTCGGGATCGCTCGGCGGGAACACCTGGCACGGCTCCCGGGCCTACGCGGAGAGCCGAATCGCCGCCGTGTTCAGCCTCGCCTGGCTGCACCAGCGGGCCCTGTCGCTGCTGACGGGCGAGCGGCTCTCGGTGCCCCTGATCCTGCCGGGCGTCTTCCATGACCAGGAGCACGAACTCGTCGTCTCCCTCGACTACGACCGTGTCACGCCCATGGGAGCGGGCGACGACGGTGTGCTGACGGGCACCATCGTGAAGGACTTCCGGCGCTCCCACCGCTCCGTCAACGCGTCCGTCAACACGGCGCTGGAACTGCGCGGCTCGCTCGCGCTCCGCTCCGGTCACGGGACCGGCGGGCCGGACGTCCTGCGGCCGGGTGCGGCAGCCGACGGCGGCCGGACGCGGGGCGTCGGCCAGAGCGCGGGCGCGCTCGGCAACCACCTCGAGAGCGGCGACAAGTCGGCCGGCACCCGGGGCGAGGGACTCGCCGACCCGGACCGCCGCCGCTTCGCCCAGCTCGCGCTCGCGGGCGCCCGCTGGAACATCGGCCTGCGGAGGCCCGGCGGGAGCGAGAGCGGCGTCGTGGTCACCGTCGATGACGACGCCCTGACGTTCTTCGTCCCGGAGGAGCGCGCCGCCGCCCTCCTGGGCCTCGATCCGGAAATCATCGACGAGCCGCTGGTGGGAAGCACACCTCCGGCCAGGGGCGTACGGAGGTTCATCCCCGGAGCGTGGGCGGGATCGCCCGACGACACCCCGGTGCCCTCGGCGGCCCCGTCTACCTTCGCCTCACCTGCCCCTTCGTCCGCCGATTCAGACTCCTCCTCCGAGAACGGGTCGGAGGGCGCCCCTGGCGGGGAGGGCACGCTGACCGGCTCCGCCTTCTTCGACCTCCGGGCCGACCCCGAACCCGGCACCACCGCGCTCGCCACCGACGCTTACCAGCCGACGCCGGACGGTACGGCGGAGGCCGTGGCGGCGCCCTGGGGATCCGCGCACGTCAGCCTCGTCGCCGTGGACACGGACGGCGACGGCGACACGCTGCTGCTGCCCGACGCGCACGGCGGGGAGCCGGAGCCGTACGCCCCCGACCAGGCCGCCCTCTACCTCGCGGGCCTCCTGCGGGCGCTCGCCGACGACTTCCTGCGGCCGCTCGTGCTGCTGAGCCGGGGGAGCGCCCTCGGCCGCGCCGACCTCGCCCACCTCCTCGCAACGCAGACCGGCCGGCCCGTCTGGTACGCCTCCGAGGCGCCCGCCGGCCTGCACACCGACGCGGACGGCGTCGCCCACCTCCGTATGACCAGTGACGGGGGCTGGGACGTGGCCCACCCACCGGCCGGCGAAGAGCCGACGGACGGCGATGGCCCGGCCGCCCCCGCCCCGGAGGACGTGGCACTCCCGCCGTCCCCGGCCACCGGGGACGAGGGATCGGACGAACGCACCGCCGACGGGCCGAGGGACACGGTCCTCGCGCGGGCGCGCGCCGCGGCCCCGGCGTTCGGCCGCTTCTGGGACAAGCTGCCGATGAACCCCGGCTTGGAGGAGTCGCTCGTCTGGGCGCGCGAGGAGGTGCGTCTGCGTCAACTGCTGGTCGTGCGGCTGGACTCGCTGGACGGGGTGCCGTTCACGGCACTGCCGCCCGAGGAGCAGGCCGTACGTCGGGTGGCCTACCTCCACCACGCCCTGCTCGACCTCTCGCCCGGGGACGGGACGGGGGCACGGTCCGCCGCCGTCGCGCTGGCGCGGGAACTCTCCGAGGGGCGTCCGGCACCGGCCGGAGGCCTCTTCGGCGGCGCTCCGGAAGCGGAGGACGACGCGGCGGACGACGGGGCGGCGAACGGTTCCCATGCCGCCCACCGCCTGGCCCTGCCGTCTTTGGCCCTGCCCGCACCGGAGCCGACGCCCTCCGTACCGCTGCCCCCGGCGCTTGCGTCCCCCGCGCTCCCCCCCGGCCAGTCCGAGGCGGAGGCCGCTGGGACCGGTGCACCCGAGCCGGGGGAGGCGGTGGCGCCCCCGAGCGCCCCCGTTGTCCCCGATGCGAGCCAGGCGTGGTTCGCCGCCCCCGGACCCGCGCCGGCGCCGAGTGGTTGGCGGAGGGGGTGGGAGGGCATGACCCTCTCGACGCAGGAGCAGGAGGAGTTCTTCCGGGCGCTCGCCCTTCCGTCGAGTGTCGTGACGACCTTCGACCTCGCTCGTGACTTCGCGGAGGTGACCTTCGGGGTCCGGCTGTCCCGCGGGGTCTTGAGCCGTCTGCACCGGGAGTTCCACACCACCTGGTACCCCGCCTGGCTGGCGCGCCACGCCTCACTCGACGACCTCGTGGCCGACAGCCTGGGCCTGCGGGAGCACCGGTACGTGACGAAGCTGCGGGACCTCGTGAAGTCGCGTGGGTCGTTGCCCGCCAGTTCGGTGGTGTCGAGGCGGGAGCACCGCGCCTTGTTCGAATGGCTTGAGCGGGTCGCGGACGGCGAGGCGATGATCTTGTCCAGTACGAGGGAGGTGCTGGTCCGGCTGGGAGTCCGGCTGACCGGCACGGAGCGGGTCGTCCCTCGGCATGAGCGGCCCGTACGGCCCCTGCGCATACCGACTCGGCCGGTGCCGGTCCGTCCGGCCCGGGACTGGTTGCCGGAGCACGTCCGGAACACGCCGCTCCGTTCCGTGGCCCCGGACGGGAACGCCCAAGGGCTCGCGTCCCGCGTTCTCGCGGAAGAGGGCGAGGGAGTGGCGGAGTCGGTTGTCCTCCCGCTGTTCAACTGGCTGCGGGACCAGCCGGACGCCACACTCGGCGAGGTCTGGGAGGCGCTGCAGTCGATCGTGCCGCAGCTCGGGAACCCGCCCGGCTTCTACCGCCTGCTCCGGCGTTTCGCGGCCCGTGAGTCGCGTGAGCTCGACACCCTGATGAATGAGGCGGGGCACGAGGACCTGAAGCGTGCGGTGGGTTTCTACCGGCGGTACGGCTACCTGCCTTTCGCGCACGACACCTCCGTGGGCGACGACCTGCCGGGTGAGGGGAGGGTGCGCGCGTGGGTGCGCGGTGTCCACGAA
Source organism: Streptomyces sp. NPDC058955 (assembly GCF_042741435.1). Taxonomy (NCBI): domain Bacteria; kingdom Bacillati; phylum Actinomycetota; class Actinomycetes; order Kitasatosporales; family Streptomycetaceae; genus Streptomyces; species Streptomyces sp. NPDC058955. The sequence continues at coordinate 51,523 of NZ_JBHYKM010000021.1, forward strand.
GGCAGGTTGCCGGTCACCCCACCGGTCCTGCGAGCACTGGCGATCCTGGGGTACACGCCCCCTGACGCGGCCCCACGCCCGGCGCCGGCACCGGCGCCCAGGGGGACCCATGCGGCAGCACCGCGCCAGGCTCCGGCGCCCGGCCGGACCCGTGCGGCGGCCCCACGCCAGGCCCCGGCGCCCGCCCGCGTACCCGCCCCCGCATTCCCGCCGCCGTCCGCATCCGCTCCGGCCCCCGCCCCCCAGGTGGCTCCCCCGCCGTCGCCCGAGCCCGAGCAGGCGGGCGGGAGCGTGCCGATCCTTTCCCCCGGCACCCGGGCTTCCGTATGGGGTGAGGCCGATCTCGCGGGCACCGCGGAATACCCCGCGCGGGCGCCGCAGGAGGAGGGAAGAACGCTCCCGGTCTCGGAGCGGGACAGGTTCTTCCAGTTCACCCGGTCACACGGTCGCCGACAGACCCTGGGTGACATCCGCGTGCTGGTCGAGCAGCGGTACGGGATCGGGCTGTCGCCCGCGGCCCTGCACCGCCTCAACCGGCAGTACACGATGTACCTGCGCAGGGAGTGGTTCGGCGAACTGCAGCGATGGGCCAGGGCACACGGCTTGGGGATCTACGCCGCACTGGACCACTACCAGCGGCACGGCTACCTGGAGCCGGTGGGCAGCCCCATGGACCGTGATCCCGAAAGCGTGGGCAGACGTCTGGCCGATCGGATCCGGGAGGCGAGAGACGCGGCGTCGAATGGAGGGATCACAGCGAGCGAGGCCCGGTTCCTGGCGGTGATGGGTTATCTGGGCGTCGACGTGCCCCCTGGTGTTCCCACCCTGTCCGAGTGGCTGGACCTGGACCAGGCGCCCCAGCAGGAACCCGTACGTAATCAGGCGCAGACGGCGAACCTCGTGCGCCCGGCGGACAGGGACGACGACCCCTCTGCGCGCCCCCCGAAGCGCCGGCGGATAGTTCGGACGCCGGAGGCATCTCCCGAAGTCCAGCCAGAGCCCGTACCGGCATCGGAGCCAGTGCCGGCTGCGGCGCCCGTGCCTGAATCGGAGCCAGTGCCGGCCGCGGCGCCCGTGCCTGCATCGGAACCCGCCCCCTGGTGGCAGTGGGCCCGCGCATATGGCCTGGAGGCCGTGGACGCGCCCCGCGAGGACCCCTTCTGGGGCGCCCTGCTCGTGACCGCGCGACCCCTGCTCCCGCAGCCCGTGTACGGACCCGCGACCCCGCAGTCGCTGCGGGCCCACGTGGCGCAGGAGGCGCGATGGGACCTGATGAACCGGCGCCGGATCGACTGGTCGGACATCGACAGCCTGGCGATGGAGCTCCTGGCCCCGCGCTGGGCCCGCCTGCAGTACGCCGCTCGCCACGGCCACGGCCCGGTGGACGAGCGGCTGCTGGGCGCCCTCGTCCTGGAGTACAGAGCGGGCTGGGGCGACGCGCAGCGGAGGGAGCTCCTCGACCAGATGCTTGCCGGAGTCTGGGACGAGACCCAGGACGTGATCGCGCCGCTCCTCGCGGCGCGGGTGCTGGGCCTCGACATCCACGTCCTGTCGTCGGTCGCCGATCCCTACCCGATGCCCGGGTACGGCACGGCGGGCCATGCCGTACTGATCCGCCTGATGGGTGTCGACGGTGACGACGGCCAATGGATGGGCACGCGGCCCCGGCCCCAGGGGTAGCCGGTCCTCGCTCAGCCCGCCGGCGGCCGCTCCAGAATCGCGGCGACGCCGATGCCGCCGGCCCCGCCGATGGAGACGAGCCCCCGCCGTCCGTCCCGTTCCGCGAGGAGCTTCGCCAGGGTCGCCACGATCCGGGCGCCGGTCGCCGCGAAGGGATGGCCGGTGGCCAGTGAGGATCCGGTCACGTTGAGCCTGTCCCGGTCCACCACCCCAAGTCCCGCTTTCTCCCACGCCGCGAGATGGGCCAGCACCTGCGCCGCGAATGCCTCGTGTATCTCGACGAAGTCGAAGTCGGCCAGGGTCAGTCCGGTCCGGCGCAGCAGCCTGGGCACGGCCTGGGCCGGTGCCATCATCATGCCGTGGAACGGGTCGTCGAGGGAGTGTGGGAAGTCCACGGCCGCGGTCTCGTGGGCGGTGAGGTACGCGAGCGGTGTGAGGCCCTGGTCCCGGGCCCAGCCGTCGGTGGCGAGCAGGACCACGGCCGCGCCGTCCGTGAGGGCGGTGGAGTTCCCGGCTGTCATGGCGGTCTCCGGATGGTCCGTGCCGAAGACCGGTCGCAGCCGGGCGAGCTGGTCAGCGGTGGTGTCCCGCCGCAGGTTCTCGTCCACGGCCACGCCGCGGTGCGGCAGGACGAGGTCCGTCAGGAACCCGATGTCGTAGGCGGTGGCGAGCCGCCGGTGGCTCGCCACCGTGAGTTCGTCCTGCTCCGCGCGGCTGATGCCCCAGGCACGCGCGGACAGCGCCACATGATCGCCCATCGACAGCCCCGTCCGGGTGTCGGGGTGGACGGGGACCGGGACGAGGTCGCGGGGCCGCAGCCGAGCCAGCGTCCGGAGGCGGGCGGGGAGGGTGCGGGCCCGTGCCGCGTCGAGGAGCGTGTGCCGCAGCCGGTCGCCGAGCATCAGAGGGGCGTCGCTGAGGGTGTCGGTTCCTCCGGCGACGGCGCTGTCCGTCGCTCCCGAGGCGATCTGCCCGGCGGCCACGAGCACGGCCCGGATGCCCGTGGCGCAGGCCTGCTGGACGTCATGGGCCGGTGTTCTGGAGTCGAGGAGCGAGTCGAGGACGGCCTCCCGCGCGAGGCTGAAGTCGGAGCTGTGTTTCAGCACGGCGCCCGCGACGACCTCGCCGACACGGGCTCCGTCGTCCAGGCCGAAGCGGCGCGCGAGGCCGTCAAGGGCGGCGGTGAGCAGTTCACGGTTGCCGGCACCGGCGAACGTGCCGTAGGAGCGGGCGAAGGCGGTGCGGGTTCCGCCCAGGACGGCAACGTGCCGGGTGTGTGAGGAGAACATGGCGGGAGCGTCGCGGCCCCCGGGCCCTCCGGGCACGGGGGATGACCCGGGGAGTGCACCTCGGGGCCGCGACGGTGTCCGCAAGGGCACGGCCTACTTGACCGAGCCGGCCATCACCCCTTGGACGAAGTGCTTCTGGAAGGCGAAGAACACCACCAGCGGCACGACGAGGGAGAGGAATGCCCCCGGTGCGAGGATCCCGATGTTGCTGCCGAACTGGCGCATCTGCGACTGGAGGGCCACCGTCAGCGGCTGGGAGCCGCTGTCGGCGAAGAGCAGCGCCACGAGCATGTCGTTCCAGACCCACAGGAACTGGAAGATCGCCAGGCTGGCGATGGCGGGCCGGCCGAGCGGCAGGATCAGCCGAAGGAAGATCCGCCACTCGCTGCCGCCGTCGAGCCGCGCCGCCTCCAGCATCTCCCTGGGGATCTGGGCGAAGTAGTTCCTCAGGAGGAAGACGGCGAACGGCAGCCCGTACGCCACGTGGAAGAGGATCACGCCCGCCACGGTCCCGAACAGGCCGACCGTGCCGAACAGTTTGGCCACCGGCAGCAGTCCCACCTGGACCGGCACCACCAGCAGGCCGACCACGACGAGGAAGACCGCGTCCCGCCCGGGGAAGTCCAGCCAGGCGAAGGCATATCCGGCAAGGGAGGCGACGACGACGACGAGCAGGGTCGTCGGTACGGAGATGAGGACGGTGTTCCAGAACGCCTGGACCAGCCCCGCGTCCTGTAGCAGCGCCGTGTAGTTGTCGAAGGAGAGCTGCGCGGGGTCGAGGAAGGAGGTCCACCAGCCGCTTGACGCGTTGTCCCGCTCGGTGCGGAGCGAGGACAGGAGCAGCCCGGCGAGCGGTGTGATCCAGATCAGCCCGACCAGTGCCAGCAGGACCTGGACCACCGAGTTGCCCAGCCAGCGGGTGGGCCCGGTGCGGCTGTCCATCATCCGCCTCCCTTCTTGAAACGGCGGATGTTGAAGACCATGGCAGGGACGACGAGAAGGAGCAGCAGGACGCTCAGTGCGCTGCCGAGCCCCTGGTCGTTGCCGCCACCGAAGGAGACCAGCCACATACGGGTGGCAAGCACGTTCGCCTCCTCCTGGACCGGTCCGGGCGCGATGATGTAGACGAGGTCGAAGACCTTCATCACGTTGATCACGAGCGTCACGAAGACGACGGTGAGGACGGGGGCGAGCAGCGGCACGGTGATCCTGCGGAAGATCTGCCCTTCGCTCGCGCCGTCGATCCGGGCCGCCTCCAGCGCATCGCGGGGGATCGCGGCGAGACCTGCCCCGATCAGCACCATCGAGAAGCCGGTCCAGACCCAGAGATACGCTCCGATGATCGCGGGAGTGACGAGGGCCGGACCGAGCCAGTTGACTCCCCCGTAGGGGGTCGCGAAGTTCCCGGCGGGAACGCGTACGTGGTACGTGTCGTCCGCGAGGCCCTCGAAGCGGAACGACCCGTCGGCGCGCGTGCTGGTGGTCGCTATGACCGCGTCGCCGCGGACCACCTCGACCGTCATGCCAGGCAGTCCCCGCTCCGCCGGGTCGGCCCGGCCCTGCCTACCGCCGCCGCCCGGGGTGAAGTCCAGGAACGCGGCGCCCGTCAGCGCGCCGCCTGTGTCGCCCTGCGGCTGGGCGGCCGGCTCCGCCTCCGCCGGCACCGCGTCCGGTGCCACGCCGACGAACGGGAGGACCAGGGAGGCGCCGGGCCGCACGGGGCCGCTGGTGTAGCCGGCGCCGGGGCTTCCCACCAGTCCCTGCCCATCCCTGGCCCGTGCCGTCGGATAGGGGGACGGTGCGGCGAAGGAGTCGTGGACGCCGGTGACCACCGCGTTAAGGACGCCCCGGTCCGGGTCCTGTTCGTACGCGAGCCGGAAGACGATTCCGGCGGCGAGGAAGGAGACGGCCATGGGGAGGAACAACACCATCTTGAACGCGGTCGCCCAGCGCACCTTCTCGGTGAGCACGGCGAGCACCAGCCCGAGCCCGGTCAGCAGCGCGGGCGCCACCAGCACCCAGAGGGCGCTGTTCCGCAGGGCTTTGAGGGTGGCGGTGTCCTGGAAGATCTCCGCATAGTTGCCTCCGCCGACGAACCGGTCGCCGCTCGCGTCGAAGAGGCTCCGCACGAAGGAGAACATCACCGGGTAGACGACGAGAGCGCCGAGCAACAGCAGGGTGGGCAGGGCGAAGGAGGCGCCGACGAGCTGCCGTCGGCGCAGGGCGCGGCGCCGCGGGTCGCCCGCGGCGCGCGCTGTCGGATGCTGGGTCATCTCGGGAGCGGCCTCAGTTGCCGTGGGCCTTGGCGGCCGCCGTCTCCAGGGCGGCGGCGGTGGCCTCGGGGTTCGAGGGGTCGCGCAGGAAGTCCTGGAGGATCTTCCACTCGCCCGCGCCCTTCGTGCCGCCGAAGGCGGCCGGTGCCTGGTCGGACATGTCGAAGCGGACCGAGTCGCCAGCGGCGACGAGCGAGGCGGCGGTGGCCCGTGCAGTGTCGTCGGCGTACGCCTCGGGCTTCACGTCCTTGTTGGGGGAGAGGAAACCTCCTGCCCCGGCCCACACCTCGGCCGCCTCCGGGGTGGCGAGGAATTCGAGGAGCTTCATCCCGGCGTCGGCGTTCTTCGCGTCCTTGAGGACGACGGCGGCGTCGCCGCCGCTGACGACCGGGGCCTTGCCGGAGCCGACCGGCGGGAAGGGGAAGAACTTCGCGTCCTCGCCGGGCTTCTTGCCGTACTCGTCCTTGGCGACGCCGCCGACGAAGTCGCCCTCGTAGACCAGGGCGGCCTTGGGCTCGGGGCCGAAGACCTTCTCGACGGAGCCGGGGAAGTCGGTGCGGAGCGCCTCGGCGGCGCCGCCCGCGACCAGCCGCTTGTCCTTGAAGACCTCGGCGAGGGTGGTGAGGGCGGTGACGACGCTGGGGTCGGTCCACTTCAGCTCGTGGCGGGCGAGCCGGTCGTACTTCTCCGGTCCGGCCTGCGACAGGTAGACGTTCTCGAACCAGTCGGTGAGGGTCCAGCCGTCCTCGCCGGCGACGGCGAAGGCCGGGCGGCCGGAGTCGGCGAGCGTCCGGCCGGCCGCGAGGAGTTCCTCCCAGCTCTTCGGCTCGGTGACCCCAGCCTGTTCCAGCGCGTCGGGGGCGTACCAGACGGTCGACTTGTGGGCGGCCTTGAAGTACAGGCCGTAGAAGGTGCCGTCGACCGTGCCGTAGTTCTTCCACACCGGCGCGAGGTTGCCGCCGGCGGTCGTGGCGGCCCGCTCGGAGAGCGGCTTCAGCCAGCCGGCCTTCGCGAACTGCTGGAGGACGCCGACCTGGGGGACGAGGACGACGTCGGGGGCGTTGCCGCCCTCGATCTTGCTGCCGACGAAGGTGGAGACGTTGTCGCCGGAGGGGACGAAGACGGTCTTGGCGCCGGTCTTCGCGCCGAACGCGTCGAGGACCTTCTTGAAGTTCTTCTGCTCGCTGCCGGTCCAGACACCGGCGACCGTGACGGTCGTGCCCTTCAGCTCACCGCCCGTGGCGGCCGTGCCTGCGTCTCCGCAGGCGGTCATCGTGACGGCGAGGGCGAGCAGGGTGGAGCCCACGGCCGTGGCACGGACGGTTCTCGCGCCGGTCTGTCGCATGATGGTCCCTTCATGAGTCGGAAGTGAATGGTCAGGGGGTGCCGTCGGCGAGCCACCAGGCGGCGGTCGAACCCGGCAGCTCGCCGGGCCGGCAGGGCCCGCTGGTCAGCAGCGGAGCGCCGGGGACCGGCGCGGGCACCGGCTCGGTCCCGAAGTTCACGGCGCAGATGAGCCCGTCGCCCCGGTCCATCGCGAGGACGTGCGGCGGAGCCTCCAGCCAGCGCAGCTGCCCCTCGCCCAACTGGGGCAGGCTGCGACGTAGTTGCAAGCCCTCCCGGTACAGGTGCCAGAACGAGCGGGTGTCGGCGAGGGCCCGGTCTGTGGCGTACTCGGCGAACCACTCCGGCTGCGGCAGCCACGTGCGCACCCCGGTGGCGCCTTCGCTGAACCCGAACGGGGACGCCTGCCCGGACCAAGGGAGCGGGACGCGGCAGCCGTCCCGGACCCGTGCCCGGCTGCCCGTCCGGTGGAAGATCGGGTCGGTTAGGACGTCGTCGGGGAGGTCGAGGACCTCCGGCAGGCCCAGCTCCTCGCCCTGGTAGACGTACGCGGCGCCGGGCAGCGAGAGCATGAGCAGCGCCGCCGCGCGCGCCCGCGCGGAGCCGACGTGCTCGCCGCCCGGCCCGCCCGCGTACCGCGTCACCGTGCGGACCTGGTCGTGGTTGTTGAGCACCCACGTCACGGTCGACCCCGTTCCGGCGATGTCCCGCAGGGCCTCGTCGATCACCGAGCGGAAGGCGGCCGCGTCCCAGGGGGCGCTCAGCAGGTCGAAGAAGAACGCCTGGTGCAGCTCGTCCGGGCGTACGTACAAGGCGTGTTCGCGGGCGGTGGGGACGGACACCTCGCCGACGAGCAACCGCTCCACCCCGTCACGGCGCGTGTATTCCTCGCACACCGCCCGCCACTGGCGCCACACATCGTGGACCTCGGGCTGGTTCCAGGCCAGCGGATTGACCGAGTCGCGAGTCCGCTCGTCCGCCCGCGGATCGTCCGAGTCCGGCAGGTCGGGGTGCTTGAACAGCCCGGCGGCGACGTCGATCCGGAACCCGTCCACCCCCCGGTCCAGCCAGAAGCGGAGCACCCGCTCGAAGTAGGCGGAGACCCGGGGGTCGCGCCAGTTGAGATCCGGCTGGTCGGGGGTGAAGAGGTGGAGGTACCAGTCGCCCGGGGTGCCGTCCGGCTCCGTGACCCGGCTCCAGGCGGGGCCGCCGAACATCGCATGCCAGTTGTTCGGGGGCTCCTCCCCGGCGGACCCCCGGCCCGGCGCGAAGTGGAACAGGGAGCGCGCCGGCCCGCCGGGACCCTCCGCGAGGGCCTCCCGGAACCAGGGGTGCGCGCTGGAGCAGTGGTTGGGGACGATGTCGATCAGCAGCTTGAGGCCGAGCCGATGGGCCTGGGCGACGAGCCGGTCGAACTCCTCCAGGTTCCCGTAGACGGGGTCGACATTCTGGTAGTCGGCGACGTCGTACCCGTGGTCGCGCTGCGGCGAGGGGTAGAACGGGCTCAGCCAGACGCCGTCCACGCCGAGCCTCTTCAGATACGGAAGGCCGGCCCGGACGCCGGGCAGGTCGCCGACCCCGTCTCCCGTGCTGTCGAGGAAGCTGCGTACGTAGACCTGGTAGATCACCGCGTCGCGCCACCAAGGCGTGCCCGCGGAGGTGGGTGTGGGACGGCCGGTGCCGTCCGCAAGGGTGTTGAGCATTACGCGTCGACCTGTCTGAAGTGAAGGCGAGCGCCCCTTTCGGGAGCCTCAGATGTACATTCATGTTAAGTAGCAGTGACGAGAAGATGTCAACGTTGCGGCTCAACCATCCCGGCGCAGTGCCCTCTTGGACATGATGGCCGGGAAAAGGGGCACCCTCTCTACCTAACGAGCAAGTAGAGAGGGTGGGTGGGGGAGTGGTGCGGGAGGGTCAGGGGCGGGCAGTGACGGTCGCCAGTTCGCGGCTGAGTCTGCGTACGGCGGTGTCGGGTGTCTCGCGCAGTGCCAGGATGTCCTGGCCCACCGCCTGGACGACCAGACTCACCTGCTCGTACTGCGGGCTCTTGGGCCGGGGCGTCGCCGTCAGCAGGCTCTGCCTGAGCACCGGGAGGTAGGGGTGGGACGCGATGAGGGCCGGGTCCTCGTACAGCGACGCTCGCACGGGTGGCAGGGACCCGAGCGTGAGGACCCGCCGCTGCACCGGCTCGCTCGTCAGGTACGCGATGAACTCGGCGGCCGTCGTGCTGTGCCGCGAGCGGGCCGAGACAGCGAGGCTGGAGCCGCCGAGGACGCTCGTCCCCGGTCCGTGGAGCCCTGGCAGGGGGACGACCCCGAAACGCCCGGCGACCTTCGAACCGGGGCTGCTCGCCTCCCGGTGCACGTACGGCCAGTTCCGCAGGAAGAGCAGCCGGCCCGACTCGAACCTCGCACGCGACTCCTCTTCCGTGTAGTCCAGCGCCTCCCGCGCTATCCAGCCCTCGCGCACCCCGTCGGCGAGCACGCTGAGCCCTGCGCGGGCGGCCTCCGAGTCGACCTCGACCCGTTTCCCCTCGGCGCCGAGGATCGACCCGCCCGCCGACCTGATCGCTTCGGTGACGTTGACGGTCAGCCCCTCGTACGGCAGGAACTGGCCCGCGTACCCGTCGAGACCGTATCGGGGGCCGAGCGTCCGCGCCTGCCGGGCGAGTTCCGCCCAGGTCCGGGGCGGCTTCTCACCCGCCGCCGCCAGGACGTCCGCTCGGTAGTACAACAGCCCCGCGTTGGTGACGTACGGCACCGCGTACAGCCGGCCCTCGAAGGTGGCCGTCCCGACCACCGGTGGCAGGAACGAGTCCAGGGCGAAGCGGTCGGGTTCAAGGGACCGGACCAGCCCACCGGCCGCGAACTCCGCCGTCCAGGCCACGTCGATGTTCAGGACGTCGAACCGGCTGCTTCCGGAACGCAGTTCGCTGAGCATCTGGGCCCGGGCCTCGTCGGCCGAGTCGGGCAGCTCGACCAGCGTCACCGGCTCCGCCGGCCGGTCCCGGTTCCACTCCTCCACCACCGGTCCGAGATAGCCGGTCAGATCCCCGGCCGTGACGAACGTCAGCGGTCCCCGCCCCGCCTCGGCCGCCTCACCGGCCGGCCGCGCGGGGCCCGAGAGACCCGCGAGCACGACCACTGTGGCCAGCAGACCCCTCCGCGCGGCTCGCATCCATCGCATGTTCCCCTCCCGGGACCGATGCCGTCGCGACCGGCACCATCGTGGCACAGGTGCGTCCGGGGGGGATCGGCGATACTGGACGGGCGCACGACACTCCCGCCGACCCCGTCCGGGCCCGCGTCCCGCGCCACGATCCGGAACGAGACAGAAGGGGGAGCGCGTGCGGCAGCAGCTGCTGGCACTCCTCACACGAGGCCCCGCCCACGGCTACGAGCTCAAGCAGGGCCTTGAACAACTCCTCGGCTCCGCCTACCCTCAGCCGAACGTCGGCCAAATCTACGTGACGCTCGGACGGCTGGAGAAGAGCGGACTGATCGAGGGCGAGGACGTCGAACAGACCGGCCGCCCCAACAAACGGATCTACCGGCTCACCGAAGCCGGACGGGAGGCCGCCGCCGCCTGGTTCGAGGAGCCCACCGACGAACCACGGCTCCGCGAGGACTTCTTCATGAAGCTCGCACTGGCCCACCTGGTCGGCCTCGCCGACCCCGTCGCCCTGATCAACCGGCAGCGGCGCCGACACCTGAACACGATGCGCGCCTTGTCCGGCCTCGCCGCGACCGAGGACCGTGACAACAAGATCGCCCAGCTGCTGATCGAAGGGGCCATGCTGCACCTCCAGGCCGACCTCGACTGGCTGGAGCGGTGCCAGGAGGAGCTGGAATGAGCGACAGCACGGACAGGCCACCCTCGGCCGGAACGATCGTGACGGCGGAGGGCCTGACCAAGACCCATCATGGCGACAGCGCTCCTGTCCAAGCCGTGCGCGGGGTCGACCTGACCGTTCAGGCCGGGGAGTTCGTCGCCGTCACCGGCCCCTCCGGCGCCGGCAAGTCCACCCTCCTCCACCTCCTCGGCGGCCTCCAGCGCCCTGACGACGGCCGCCTCTGGCTCGGCGGAGAACGCGTCGACGGACTCTCCGAAGCGCGCTGGGCCCTCCTGCGCAGACGGCGGGTCGGGATCGTCTTCCAGTTCTTCAACCTCGTCACCGACCTCACCGTCGCCGACAACGTCGAACTCTCCGCGCTCCTCGCCGGCGCCACCCCCCGGTCCGCCCGGCGGAAGGCAACCGAACTCCTCGCCGAACTCGGCCTCGCCGACCGCCTCCGCTCCATGCCGGGGGAACTGTCCGGAGGCGAACAGCAGCGCGTGGCCCTCGCCCGCGCCCTCGTCAATGAGCCCGCCCTGTTGCTCGCCGACGAACCGGCCGGCAGCCTCGACGGCAAGGGCACCCGTGACGTCCTGCGCCTGCTTTCCCGCTTCCACCGGCACGGCCAGACCATCCTCATGGTCACCCACGACGCCCGTATGGCCAGCGCCGCCGACCGCGTCGTCAGCTTCTTCGACGGGCGCATAGCCGACGACGCGGCCCTCGGCGGAGAGGCCGCGCACCCTCGGGGAGCCGCCGCCGTGCTCCGGCTGAAGGCATAGAGGGGGAGACGCCGTGCGAGCCACCTGGCGGTGGGCCCTGTCCGACCTGCGCGCACACCGGGCCGAAGCCCTCTTCGCGCTGCTCGCCAGCGCCGGCGTGATCACCTGCCTCCTGCTGTCGGCGGCCCTCCTCAGCTTCGCCGCCAACCCTTGGCAGCGGCTCTTCAGCCAGTCCCGGGGCGCCCACGTCTGGCTGCGGGTCGACATCGGCACCGACCTCACTCCGCTGATCTCCCTGGCCGAGGTCGACGCCGTCTCCGAACCCCTGCCGACGACCGAGACCGCCATGGCGTCGGCCGGCGTCCGCGCCCGCGTCGTCCTGCGGGAAGCACCCGTACAGCCCCCGGACGTGGCCCGCCCCCTGGTCACCGAGGGCCGCTGGGCTCGTCCCGCCCCGCCCGGCGGACCCGGGGAGGTGGTCCTCGAACACACCCTGGCCCGCGCCCTGTGGGCCGATCCCGGCGAGACCGTCACCGTCACCGGCCCGGCCGGCACCCCCCTGACCCTCCGCGTCGTGGGCATCGCCCAGACCGCCGAACCCGGCTACCGGGCCGGCCGGACCGAAGGCATCGCCTGGGCCTCCCCGGCCGCCCTCGGCCGCGCCCCGGACGGCCGCCGGGGACTGATACTCGGAGTCCGCCTCAAGGACCCCGACGACGACACCGAATACGCCGTCCAACGGGCGGTGACCCTGCTCGGCGCCAGCAACATCCATCAGGTCACCACATGGCGGCAAGCCCAGGAGGAGGCTGGCGGCGACCGGCTGCTTGGGCAGGTGTTCGCCGCCTTCGGCACGGCCGCCCTCGTCTCGGCCGCCGTGACCGCCTCCGGCGCGGTGCGCTCCCGGGTCCGCGGACAGCTCAAGGACATCACCGTGCTCAAGGCTGTGGGCTTCACCCCGGGACAGGTGGTACGGGGCTTCCTCATCCAGCACCTGGGCCTGGCCGTGGCCGGTGCGGCCGTCGGCACCGCCGTCACCCTGGTGGCCGGACCCCGCCTGCCCGGCGTCATCGGCGAGGCGGCACGTCTCTGGCCCGAGATGCCCGGCCACGGCGCGATCGTGCTCGGGCTGCCGATGGCGGCCGCCCTGCTCATCGGCCTGGCCACCGGCGTCGCCGCCTGGCAGGCGGGCCAGGTGCCTCCCGTCCCCGCCGCGCGCGCCGTGCTCGCCGCCGCGCCGCTCACCCGCCTGGGCCGCAGCGCTATCGGCCTGCGCCTCTCCCCGGCGCTTGTCCTCGGCTGGCGCTCCGTCTTCTCCCGGCGCGCCCGTACCGCCGCTCCCCTGGCGCGCCTCGCTCTGCCGGTCGCTCTGATGACCGTCGCCCTCACCGCCTGGTCGACGCTCGGTCAGTTCCACGATGACCCCACCCGGGTGGGCCGCGCGGCCGCCCTGACCGTGCGCGCCGAACAACCGGGCGAAGCCCCGCCACCCGCTCCGCTCGCCGGCGTGGAGGCCGTCTACCCCGGCGTGGAGACGGTGGCCCTCGCGCCCGGCCAGACGGGCACCATCGTCCTGCGGGGGCTCGGCGACGGCCGGACGCCGCCGTACCCCCACACCGTGGCCGAAGGCCGCGCTCCGGACGGCCCGGACGAGGCGGTGGCCGGGCAGGGACTGCTCGACCTGCTGGACGTACGGGTGGGCGAGTGGATCCGTGTGACCGTCTCCGGGCGTCCGCTGGTGCTGCACCTCGTCGGACGGAGCATCGAGCCCGGTCACGGCGGCCGGGTCGTCACCACCTCTCTCGACACGGTGCGGGAAGCCGTGCCCGGCCTCCGGCCCGACTTTCACGCGCTGGTCCTGCACCCGGGCGCCGATCCCCGGGCGGTCGCCGACGCCGTCCGTGCGGCGGTCGGCCCCGCCCTGGACGTCCGAGCGACACCGGAGCCCGCCGACGAGATTCCGGGCGGCGTCCTCGTGGCCGTCATCGCCGTGCTCGCGTCCATCGCCCTCGTCGAACTGCACGCCCTCATCGCCACCCGGACGCGCGCCCGCGTGCGGGACCTGCCGGCGCTGCGAGCCGTAGGCCTCACACCGCGTCAGATCGGCGCGGTGATCGTGACAGGGGTGGTGCTGACCGCCGTCGCCGCGGCGGTCGCCGGGGCGGCCCTCGGTGCCGCCGCCGGCTGGTGGCTGGTCGAACGGGAGGCCGCGGCCCTGGGGGTCGGTGCGGGGATCACCCGTCTGCCCTCGCCGGCCGCCCTGGTGGTCCTCGTCGCGTCAGTGACCACCGTGGCGGCCGGGGCCGCCCTCGCCCCCGCCGCGCGGATGGTCCGCCGGCGGCTGCTCGACGCGGCGGGCGGCGCGGTCCTCTGACGGGCTCAGGTCCGGGAGGCTCAAGCTCCCGGACCGTTGTCCTCCTGCGCCGGCCGGGAGTCGAGGAGGCGGGTCTCACGCCACGCCTGTGGGGACATGCCGAAGGCGCTCTTGAAGGCTCGGCTGAAGTGGGAGGGCGATTTGAAGCCCCACCGGCGGGCGATGGTGGAGATCGTGTCCGGGCCGGCGGGCCGCCGGGACAGCTCCCTCCGGCAGGCGTCGAGGCGGTGCGTACGGACCCATTCGCCGAAGCCGACTCCGGAACGGGCCAGGACCGCGTACAGGTAGCGCACCGAGATGTGGTGGGCCCTGGCGACGGACGCGGGGGAGAGAGCGGGGTCGGCGAGGTGGGTTCGCATGTACTCCAGGACGCGGATGCCCAACGTCTCGTGCAGCGGGCCGACGGCGAGTGACGGCCGGTCCGCCTCCGCCGCGATGGCGGCGCGGATGAGTTCCGTACTCGGCGCGATCGCGAACTCCGAGGCCGGTCCGGCGTGCAGGGTCGGGTGGGCGGCCAGCTGCGCGAGATAGAGCGCGGCGAGCCCGGAGACCGTGCCCTCCGCGCCCAGGGTCCGGGCCGTGACCTCCCGGATCGCCGCGTCCGGCAGCGCCAGATCGTCCAGCGGGATGCGGAAGAAGTGCATGTCGACACCCTTGTCGAAGAGGAGGGTGTAAGGCCGCCGGGTGTCGTAGACCGCGATGTCACCGGGTTCCAGGGTCGCCTGGCGCCCGTCCTGGACCACCGAACTCTGGCCGGACACCTGCAGGCTGAGGAACAGCATCGGCTGCCAGTCGGCCGAACGGGCGAGCCGGGGCGTGCGATGCACGGTCGCCGGATTGGCCTGGACCGAACTGATCTGGAGTGAACCCAGATTGGTGATCGCCACATCGGCGAAGATGTCCCCGGCGCGTTCCGGCAGTACCAACTCGACGGGCACGAGCTGATCCCGGATCGTCTGGCGCAGGGCATCGGCCCGGTCCACCAGAGGGAGCGCGGAAGTCCCCCACGTCACCAACATCGTCGAACCTCCTGCTTGGCCACGTCGGCGGAAGCGTAAGTGCGGGACGGCCGGCCAGGACAGACGGTCGGGTGGGATCGCCCCAACCCTGCGGAGTGGGACATGAAGACTGCGCGCAGGGACAAGGCGAGCCCGCGCCGCGCCCTCGCGCCGGACGCGCCCGTCGTGGCCGACACGAGGCAGCGGGGGGGCGGTCCGTCCCTGAGCTCAGGCCTCCGGCGTGAGCACGACACGCAGTCTGGCGCGGCCCGCCAGCATCGTGTCGAACGCCTCGGCCGCCCGGGACAGGGGGAGGGCCTCCACCAGCGGCCGTATCCCGTGCAGCACGGCGAACCGCATGGCCTCCTCCACGTCGGCGGCCGTTCCGGCCGGCACCCCCACGATCGTCTGGCCCGTCGCGACGAGCGCACCCGTGGGCACTGCCAGGGGCTCCGCGTCCACCCCCACGACGACCAACCGACCCCGCGGGGCGAGGCCGGGCAGCAGCGCGCCGGCCGCCGCCGCGCTGGCCGCCGTGGCGATCACGGCCCGGGCGCCGCCGAGGCGGCGCAGCCCGTCCGCCGCCGTGCCCGTGTCCGCGTCGATGTAGCCGTGCGCCCCGAGTCTGACGGCGAGGAGCCCCTTCTCCGCCCCACGCGCCACCACGACGGTCCGCAGTCCGGAGCGGACGGCGTACTGCACCGCCAGATGACCGACGCCGCCCAGACCGAGCACGGCGACCAGGTCCCCCGGCCCGGCACCGCTGTGCCGCACGGCGTTGAAGGCCGTCACACCCGCGCAGCCCATCGGCGCCGCCTCCGTGGCCTCCAGACCATCCGGGACGCGCGCCAGCCCGCGCTCCGGGACGACGACATGCCCCGCGTACCCGCCCCGTACCGTCCGCCCCGGCACCACGAGGTCCGGGCACATCATGAGATCGCCGGCCCGGCAGGCCGGGCACCGGCCGCATTCACCGCCGAACCATCCCACGGCGACCCGGTCCCCGACGGCACGCCCCGTGACGCCCTCACCGAGAGCGTCGACCCGCCCGGCCACCTCGTGGCCGGGAACCAGCGGGAAGACCGTGCCGGGAAAGGCCCCGGACAGCAGCAGGGCATCGGTCCCGCACACCCCTGCGGCCTCCACCCGGACGCGCACCTCGCCCGGACCGGGCACTGGCAGGGCGTCCTCCACCCACTCGAAGGGACCGCCGGGGAACCTCACCTGTACCGCCTTCAGCCGGGTCATCCGTCACTCCGATCCGCGCGGGTCTCTCCGGCGCCACGCCGCCCGTCGCAACGGCATCGTTCGCCGACAGCCCCGCACGGCGGCCCGTCCCGCCGCCGGAGTGCACCGACGGCACCGTGCCATGACCGAACGGGCACTCCCGGCCCACGGCGGGCGGCCACCCGCGGCGGTCCCGTCTAGCGTCCGGTCACCCCAGCCCGCAGCGCCGCCGCCCCCCGCGGCCCGCCGACGCCCGGAGTCCCCATGTCCCTCGCGCCCCCGCCCGTACTCCCCGCACCCCCGTCGTCCCCGCGGAACACCACCGACTCTCCCCGCGCGCCCCGGCCGTCCACCCCGTACGAGCTCTACATCCGGCTCGCCGTGTTGCGTTCGGCCTGGGAAGGGCCCGGGCGGAGTGCCGCCTCGGCCGCGGAGTCCGCGGGCCGGACGGCCCTCCGGCTGGCCCGGCGGCTGCTGGCTGACGTCGGAGAGGACCGCCGCCCCTACGTCGACCGCGAGCAGCGACGCGAACGCTGCGCCGCCGTTCTGAGGGACGGCCGCACCGCGGTGCTGGAGGCCGGGCGGGCGCTCGGCCCGGTCCGGGGCGCGACCGCGCCGGCCGAGGACCTTCTCGCCGCGCTCCGCCCCCGGCGGCCGGCGGGACCGGAGGACCATCTCTTCCGCGGCGCCCACCAGATGACCGAATGCTGGCTCCGTGTCGCCGAGGTGTGCGCCGACGAGGCCCTGCTCGCCGCCGGCGCGCGCGACTGGACGCGGGGCACCCGGCTGCTCCGGGCAGCCGGCACGGCCGTCGCCCGCGCGACACAGGCCGGCCAACTCCTCGATCTGATGGACCTGGCCGACTATCACCCGCTGCGCCTCATGCTCAGGGACGGCAGCGGGGCGCAGTCGGAGGCCGCCCGCGGACTGCCGCTGCGCGTACGGGCCGTGTTCGACGCCCTGGAGTCACGCGTGCGCGCGGACGGCAGAACCCTGGTCCACGTGCTGTCCCGCACCCCGCCCACCGGCGAGACCGCCGCCGACCACGGCGCCACCTCCTTCGACGTCACCGCCGAACTCCACTATCTGCGCGCTGTCCGGGCCCTCGCCAAGACCTGCCAGGAATTCCTCTTCCTGCACTACCTGCTCGCCCTCGACGTGCTCGGGGCGCACAACACCGGCTCCCTCGGCTACGACATCGCCTCCATGGCCCAGCGGGCCTCGGCCCCGCTGCTCCCTTCGCTCGACCGGGCCCTCTACGACTACGCCAAGCTCACCGACCTCTGGTACGCCGACCTCGGTGGGCGGCTGATCCTCGCCGACGAACCGGCGGCAGACCCGCACCTGGCCCCACCCGGGGCGACGGAACCGGCCGAGACTCCCGCCGACCTCGCCGAGAGGACGGTGGCCGCCTACTTCGCGCGGCTCGCGGACGGTGACGTGGCGGGGTGGACCCTGCTCTTCCACGAAGAGGGCAGGCTGGTGGAGCTTCCCGGCACCCGGCCCTTCACCGGCCGTGCCCGCCTCGCCGTCTTCGTGGAGTCCACGCTCCGTCAGTTCCCCCGCATGAGGCCGACCATCCTCCGCGTCGACCGTACCGGCGCGCGCACCTTCCGCGCCGACTGGAGTATCGAGGCCGACTCCTACCTCGGCCCGACCGCGCACCTGCGCGGTGTCGAGGAGTTCACCCTGACCGCCGACGCCACCATCCTGGAAGCGCGGACGGACTGGAACCCCCGGCAGGTGGCCGCCCGGCTCTGGCCCGGCATCGCTCCGCATCCGGTGTCCCTTGCCTGGCCGTGAACCGCGCTTGTCTCAGCGTGCGGGGTGTGCGCGTCGCGCCGGGACGCGGGGCCGGTCCCCCGCAGCATGAGGGGGAGAATCGGAACAAAGAGGGCGGGACCGATGTGGGGCCAGGGGGAACGGGCGGACCGTGCCGGAACGACGGCATGGGTGGGACGGCGGAGCCAGTGGACGGCGTTGGGAGACACCCTCGCCGACCCCGGCGGGGCGGGATCGACCGTGTGGCTCACTGGCTCGCCCGGGACGGGCCGGACAGAGCTCCTGGACCGGTTCGGGCGGCGCGCGGCGGCCGACGGCCGCCGCCTCCTGCGGGCGGCGGGCGTCGCCGCCGAGCGCACGGTCCCGTACGGCGTCCTGCACCAGCTCGTCTGGCCCCTCCCGGACGAGAGCGGCTACTCGGCGTGGCGCGCGGTCTTGGAGAGCGCGGTGGGCACGCGTCCCGCGCACACCAGGGAACCTGACGGCCGCTCGGACCACGGTGCCCGTGAGGACGCGCCGAGCGCGGCCCCGGTGCACGAGGCTGTACGGGAGATGCTGACCGCCGCCGCCCGCGCCCGGCCGCTGGTGCTCCTCCTCGACGACATCCACCTCGCGGACGCCTGGAGCGTCCGCGCACTCGCCCGGATGCGGAGCGAGCTGGACGCGGCGGGCGTCGTCACCGTCGCCACCGTGACGATCGACGCCCTCGCCACCCTGGACACGGCTGGAGTCCGGATCCTCGAACTCGCGCCGCTGACAGCCGCAGAGGCCACCATGCTCCTCCGGGCCCGCCACCCGGAACTCGTACCCGGCGTCCGGGACCGTGTCATCGCCGAGGCCGGCGGGAACCCGCTGGCCCTGACCGAACTGCCCGCGCGACTCACCCCGTGCCAGCGCGCCGGCGCCGCTCCCCTCCCGGACCACCTCCCGCCCGGGCGGCGTACCGATCGGATGCTGGCACACCGCGTCCGCGGGCTCCCCGCAGAGCAGAGTTTCACCCTGCTGCTCTGCGCACTCGCCGGCCGTGACGGCAGACCCGCTCACCTCGTCCTGGACGCGGCCCGAGCGGCGGGCGTGGCACGAGCCGGGGAGCACCTGGTCGCCGCCGTCGCGGCCGGCCTGCTCGCCGCCGACCCCGCCACCGGGCGGCTTCGGTTCCGTCCCCCGCTCCTGGGGGCATGGATGGCCCTCCACTCCCCGGCGGCGGACCAACGCCGCGCGCACCGCGCGTGGGTGCGGATTCTGCCCGACCGGGACCCGCTGAAGGGCGGCCACGCCGCTGCGGCCTCTCCGGAGCCCGACGAACGCGTGGCCCGCGCGCTCGACCGGATGAGTCGGTGGGCCGGCCGCTCCCGAGGGGAGAGCGAGGCCGCTCGCCTCCTCGCCCGTGGAGCGGCGCTCAGTCCCGACCCCGCCGCCCGCGCCTGGCGGATCGCCCGCGCCGCCTGGCTGGCCGCCCTCGGCGGTGACCACGGCCTCGCCGCGAGCCTGATCGAAGAGGCGGGCGACACCGTGAGGGCGGGGCGGGCCGGAGCGACGCTCGACCTCGCGCGGGCGCTCCTGGCCCTGCGGACCGAGGGCGACCCCCGACTCGCCCTCGCCCTCATGCCGGGTGTCCTGACGGGGCTTTCCCCGTCCGGGGAGCCCTGGCTCCGCGCCTCCGCCGTCCTCCTGCTGCTCGCCGCCGCCGTGGGCACCGGCGCTCCGGAGGCTTGGCGGACGGCCACCGCCCACGCGACGGGCATGCCGGAAGTCGTCCGGCTCTTCCACGACGTCTGGTCCGACCCGCCGACCAGGGCGGCCGGCGGGGCCACGCGTCTCGACCGGACCGTCCGGGAATTGACGCGTCATCAGGTAATGGAGTGCGCTCCGGCTCTGGTGTGGACGGCTCTCGCCCTCGATGCGGTGGACGACCACCGGGAGCTCTGGGAACTGATGCTTGCCCATGCGTCGACCAGCGTGCGGCTCTGCGCCACCCTGGCCCTGGTCAGGGACGACTACCTCCGGGGCCACTGGGACCGGTCCGTGGAGCGGGCCCGGCGCGGAGCCGCCGAAGCGGCGGCAGCCGGGCTGGTCCTCGACGAACGGCTCCTGCGCTGCGAGGAGGGACGGGTGTGGGCCGCTCGCGGCCGACAGGACCGTGTGGCCGAACTCCTCGCCGCCGTGCAGCCCTGGGCCGTCGCCGGAGGCCATCGCCACGTTCTGTCCGCGCTCATGGCCGTACGGACCGCCTGCGCCCTGGCCGGCGGAGACCATGAGGCCGCGTACGATCACGCGCGCGCTCCGCTCCCCGGCGGCATCCGGCCCGACCCCGTCGTCCGGCTGGCCGGAACGCTCGATCTGGTCGACGCGGCGGCGCGCAGTGGCCGGGAGGGTGAGGCCCGCGACCGAGTCCGGGCCGCCCGAGCCCGCGGTATGGCGGACATCTCCCCGCGCCACGCCTTCGTGCTCGCCGCCGCCGAGGCGCTCGTCGCGCCCCGCGACGCCGTCGGCCCGGCCTGCGAGCGGGCCGTCGCCCTCGGCGGGGCCGACGCCTGGCCCTTCGAACTGGCCCGGGTACGGCTGCACCACGGGGCTTGGCTGCGCCGACAGGGCCGTCGTGCCCAGGCCCGTTGCGAACTGCTGGCGGCACGGGAGACCTTCACCCGGCTCGGCGCCACGCCGTGGGCCCGGCGGGCCGAGGAAGAGCTGAAGGTGGGTGAGGAGGGGCGGGCGGGGAGCCCGCCCGGCACAGGACCGGGGCTGCTCACCTATCAGGAGCTGCGCGTCGCGAGGCTCGTCGCCGAGGGGCTGCCCAACCGGGAGATCGGGCTGCGGCTGCGTCTCTCGCCCCGCACGGTGGCCAGCCACCTCTACCGGATCTATCCCAAGCTGGGAGTGGAGCGGAGAGGCGCCGTCGCCCAGGCTCTGCGCGCCGGTGGTTCCCTCCGGAGCGAGCGACCGGCCGGGAGCGGCACGTCCGCCCCGCCACCGTCCCGCCGTGGTCACATGACCTAACCAGGTCTCCGGCGGGCTGCGCAGACTCGATGGCGTCGGAAGCTCCCGCACGGGCCCCGCACTCTCCCACAGCCCCCGAGAAGGAGGCGCCCTTGCACAGGGGCCACACCACCGCGACCGAACCGGCCGTCACGCCGCCGCCGGAACCCCACGCCGCCGTAGCCGATCTCGGCGTCCGCGCACCTGATCGCCGCCCTCCCGCGCCGGAGCTCGCGCACGCTCCCCCGCGGTCCGTGCTCAGCACGCCGGAACTTCGGCGCGCCGCCCGGGAGCCGCGGCGCGCCACAGCTCTGACGCGGCCCGTCACCTCGGAGCTGCGGCGGTCCGGCGCGATGACCGTCCGAACCTGGGAAGGCGAAGGGCCCTGGGAGCTGCGCGGGCCGCTGCCCGGGCCGGAACGGCACACGGGCGGCACGCTCGCCGTCCTGGTACAGGCCGGTGGCCGGAGCGTCCTCCACCGCGCGGGGCGGTCCGTGGCCTGCCTGGCCGACGAGGCTCTGTTCCTCGCACCGGACGCGTACTGGCGGCTGCGCGCGGACGGCTCCTTCCGCCTCCACGTTTGCGCCCTGCCCTGGCAGCTGCTCGGCATCCCGGCGGATGAACGTCGGGCTCTGCTCGACGCGAGCCGGACCGGGCCCGCGGTCCACGGCCGGCTCCTGTCGGTCACGGTCGAGGCCATGACCGACAGCCGTGTCCCCTCCGAAGCCCGCGGACGGCGGACGATGGCCGGCCTCGCGATCGACCTGATCACGACCATGGCCGCCGGGCCAGCCCCCACGACGGGGGCGGGGCCTGACGACGAGGAGGAACTCACCACGCGGATCCGGTATTACATCAACGAAAACCTTCCCGACAGCGGCCTCAGCCCGGAGACGGTCGCCGCGCGCTTTCACGTGTCCGTGAGCCAGGTGCACAAGCTGTTCGCGGCCCAGGGCACCACGCTGGGCCGGTGGGTCCTGCGGCGGCGGCTTGAGGAGTGCCGCCGCGAACTGGCGCGGTCGACGGGCCGGGCCGCCTCGATCTCCGCCGTCGCCGTGCGGTGGGGTTTCCGGAGTCCGGCCCACTTCAGCCGTTGCTTCCGGCACGCCTTCGGCCTGTCACCCAGCGAGTGGCACCGGCTGCGGGCCCTCGCCCCGGACGAACGGCCCGGTCGGCGGTGAGCCGTCCGACCACCAGCGCCGGGGGGAGTGTCCGTACACGGACTTGAAGGCCCGGCTGAAGTGGGACGGGCTCTGGAACCCCCAGCGTGCGGCCAGCGACGACACCGATGGAGGCGTCCGGCAGGGCAGGGCGAGTTCGCGGGCGCACTCCTCCAGCCGCCGACGCTGGATGAGCCTGCTCACCGTCGCGTCCTCGGTCTCGAACAGGAGGTGCAGGTAGCGGGTCGAGATGCTGTGCGCTTCAGCGATGCGCGTGGGCGTCAGGTCCGGGTCGCGCAGATGGCGGTCGATGTAGCGCAGGACGGTGGGCACCAGGTGGTGCCGTGCGTGGTCCGGCTCGGTGTCCTCGGCCGCCTCCTCGACCACCAGGGCGAGCACATCGGCGAGATGACCCGCGAGCCGTTCCCGCACCCGGGGGGACGCCGGACCGGAGCGCTCCGTGAGCTCGGCGACGAGCCCTCCCAGGATCTCGGCCGTGCCCGGCGCTGGGGCGAGCGGCGCGCCCGTCACCAGGCGCGTCAGTTCGCCCGGCGGACCGAGGGCCGCCCGGGGGACCCTGCACATCGTCACCCCGAAGGCCGTGCGCTGCTCGACGACGAAGGCCCTGCGCAGATCGAGCAGGACCATGCTCCCCAGCGTCAGAACCGCGCTCCGCCCGTCCTGGACGAGGGCGGCCGTCCCCCGGTGCTGGACGGCGAGGACGACGGCGTCGTCCGGGACGTCCCCGACCAGGCGGGACGTTCGGCTGAAGCGCAGCGGCCCGGACTCCGCCGACACCACACGGACGTATCCCAGACTCCGCGCCCGCAGGGCACCGCCGGGGGAGGCCTGCTCGACCGGGGCGACGCGCAGTGGCGCGAGGTGGTCCCTCACGGCCCGCTGCCAGGCCGCCGCCCACGCGGCCGGCGGCAGGGAATCGGTACTCAGGACAGTGCGCAAGGGGACTCCTCCGTACACGAGGTGAGGTGCTTTCCGGCCCCACAGGGGTCGCTCGCCCCCGGTCCGCGGGACCGGTCTCAGTGTCGAAGCGGGTGGCCCGGACCGGATCAGTCGTTTGACCCAGCAACCGAGATGGCTTCTCTTCCTCAGGAACACAAAGTCAAGCAGACGTACGCGAGTTGTCCGGTTTCCGCCAGGCGCTTTCCTACAGTTGGCGCGATTCCCCGAGACAAGGAGCCCTCCGTGCGGCAGGTGACCGAACGGTTCGTGCAGGCAACGGTGCGGACGGCACACCACCCGTGGTCCCCCGTCCTCGTACGCTGGCGGTGCGCGACCGCCGACCCGTTGGCGGTACGGATGGACTTCCTGTTCTCCGGCGGTGGCCACCCGGACGTGACCTGGGTCTTCGCCGCCGACCTCCTCTGGCGGGGACTCGCCCGACCGGCCGGTTTCGGCAGCGTCCGGATCCGGCCCCACAGCACCGCCGAGACCGAGGTGGAGCTGACGCAGGACGCCACGTCCTGCCTGGTACGCATGGCGACCAGGCCCCTGCGCCGCTTCGCCGCCGAGGCCATGGCCCGGGGCCACGGCTGCGAAGAGCGGCTCCGCGACGAACTCGATGCCTTCCTCGACCGCGTCCTCGGACCCGCCTGACCCCGGGACCCGGCATCACGGTGCGGACCGGCGCCGCCCGCCCCCTGTGGGATCACCCGCACACAACGTGGAGTGCCGGGACAGACCTCTGCGCGCGGGGACACGCCCGACCGGCGGGACCGGCCTAGCGTTTCCCCGCAACCCCCGTTCCCTAGGAGTGGAGAACACATGAACGAGGCGAAGTCCTGGAGCCGTCGAAGGGTGATGACGACCGGAGCCGCTGTCGCGGCGAGCGCCGCCACGGTGGGTCTTTCCGCCGCCCCCGCCTCGGCCAGCGAAGCCGCACCGGGCGTCCGTCCCGGTCCCGCACCCACCGTCGTCCTCGTCCACGGCGCGTTCGCCGACGCGTCCAGCTGGCAGCCCGTCGTCGAGCGCCTCCAGAAGGACGGGCTCACCGTCCGCGCCGTCGCCAACCCTCTGCGCGGACTCGCCACGGACGCTGCCCACGTGCGGGCGTTCCTGGCGTCGATCCCCGGACCCGTGGTGCTCGTCGGCCACTCGTACGGCGGCGCGGTCATCACCGAGGCGGCCGTCGGAGCCGCGAACGTCAAGGGTCTCGTCTACATCGCCGCGTTCGTCCCGGACGCCGGGGAGGTGCTGGGTGAGCTGATCGCGAAATTCCCGGGCTCCGAGCTCCAGCCTCACCTCACCCCCGTCCCGGTGCTCGCCCCCGACGGTTCCACCACCGTGGACCTGTATCTGGATCCCGCTGCCTTCCGCTCCGTCTTCGCCGGCGACGTCCCCGCCAGGACCACCCGCGTCCTGGCGGCCACCCAGCGGCCCATCAGCGCCGCCGCCTTCGCCGACCGTCCCACCGCCGCCGCCTGGCACGACATCCCGTCGTGGAACCTCGTGGCCACCCGCGACCGGGGCATCCCGCCGCGCCTCCAGCGCTTCCAGGCGGACCGGGCGCGCTCGTACACCGTCGACGTGCCCTGCTCGCACCTCGCCATGTACGGGCGCCCCGGCGACGTGACCCGTCTCGTCCAGCGGGCGGTACGCGGCGTCGGCTGACCCGCCCGCCGTCCGGCTCACGGCTCGGGCAGCGCCGCGTGCAGCGCTGCCCGGGACGTGATGCCGAGCTTGGGGAAGATCCGGTGGAGGTGCGCCCCCACCGTCCGTGGCGACAGCCGCAGGACCCCTCCGATCTGCTTGTTGGTGAGGCCTGTGGCAGCGAGCCGGGCGATCCGCAGCTCCTGCGCGGTGAGCGAACCGGCCCCGTCTCCGACGCCGCCCCCCGCCTGCCCGGCCGCCCTCAGCTCTGCGGCCGCCCGGTCCGCCCCCGGACCGGCGCCCAGGTCCCGGAACGTCTGCCGAGCCGCCGCCAGGAGGTCGCGGGCCTCCCGCACCCGGCCCGAAGCGCGCAGCCGCATTCCATGGGCGAGACGCAGCCGGGCCAACTCCGGAACCCACCTCCGCGCCCCCGGCACCCCGTACGCGGCGGCGAAACACGCCTCCGCCTCCTCCTCGCCGGCGGCGAGCGCGGTCACCGCCGCGAGCACGAAAGCGTGATGCGGCGAGACGAGGTCGATCCGTGCCGCCCGTGCGGCTTCCACGTACGCCCGCGCCTCCCCGGTCCGGCCCGTCGCCACCGCCGCCCACACCACGTCGAAGAGCGCGAGATGGGACCAGGCGAGACCGCGCGGCAGCAGCCCACCCGGCATCAGGCGCGACAGCACGGCGTACGCTTCCTCGGGACGGCCGAGGGCCAGCGCGAGCAGCGCCCGCAGACACTCCAGACGGTCCGTCACGAACCGCATGCCCGCCACCACCGCCCGTGGCTCGATGGCCTCCGCCACGGCGGCGAACCCGGCCTCGTCCCCGCGGCCCGCGAGGTAGTGCGCGTAAGAGAGCCGCAGCAGCAGTGCGTTGCAGTGATAGCCGCGATCCTCCGCGGCCCCCGCTTCGGCGGCCACCGCCCCCGAGCTGTCCCAGCGCCCTGTCAGAAAGTCCTGGTGCGCGCGCACTTTGGCGATCGTGCCCTGGGTGGCGTACGTGTGCCCGCCGGTGTGGTGGCTCCACAGCTCCGCCTCGGCCGTGTCGACGGCCGAGGCCGTCCACAGCAGCAGCCAGGCGTCCGCTGTCGCGCCGCGCGTCCCCTGTCCACCCGCCAGCTCCGCCAGTTCGACCGCGGCACCGTGCGCCGTCCTCGGCGGGTCGGCCCAGGCACGCAGACAGAGCCGGGCGAGTGGCGACATCAGCTCGCCGTGCCGCTTCAGCGCCGTCCAGGCGCCGGCGTCCCCCGTGTAGACGGCGGCGAGAAGCAACTTGAAGAAGACCTGCTCGGCCAGGCCGCCCAGCGGGTCGGTGCCGGGCTCGGCCAGGGAGCCCAGCGCACCGGGAAGCAGCGTGAGGGAGGAGGCGAAGTCGATGCGGTGGCTCTGGTCCACGTACACGACGGCGTAGCCGTACAGGGGCGCCACGTCCGCCGGGACGACGGCACCGCGCAGTGACTCCACGAGGCGTGTGGCGTAAGGCAGTCGGCCACCCCGGGCCGCCATCACCGCGGCCCAGGTCACCCGGCGGACGCGCGCGTCGGCGTCCTCGCTCAGCGTTGCGGCCCGGTCCATGAGCAGCGCGGCCTCCGCGTCGCCGCCCCGTCGCGCGATGTACTGCGCGGCCTCCTGGAGCCGGGCCGCGAGATCCTCGGCCGGGCCGTCCGCTGCCGCCGCCTCGTGGACGAGACGGCGCGGGTCGCGGACGTCGAGCACCTCCGCGAGACGACGGTGGGCCCGGGCCTTCTCCGCCGCCGGTGTCACGGACACCACCGCGCTGCGCACCAGGGGATGCCTGAACGCGAAGCGGCCCGCCGAGTCGACGTGGGCCAGTCCGCTGCCGTCGATCAGGTCCAGGACCGCTCCGGTGTCGCAGTCCGGCTCGGACCGGAGCCACAGGCCGACGTCGGAGGTGGGTGCCCCTCCGCTGAGGGCCGCGAGCAACAGCAGCCGGCGTGCCTCAGGGGTGAGCGCCTCCAACCGTTCGGCGAAGAGCCGTTCGAGCCGTACGCTGAGCGGCAGCTGGTCCGGCAGGGGCAGGATGCCCCGCTGGTGGTCGGCATGGAGCCGGCAAGGGATCTCGTCCAGCGCGAGCGGGTTGCCGCCCGCCTCGGCCAGGACCCGCTCCGCGGTCCGCGCCGACAGCGTGGGGTGGCGCCGGCGCAGCAGGATCCCGGCGGCCTCGGGGGTGAGCGCCGCGATGTCCAGGGCCTCCCCGGGCCAGTCGTCGGCCGTGTCCGGGCGCGGCCGGGTCGCCGCGATCATCACCACGGGAACGCCGGAGATCCGGCGCCCGAGGAAGGCGAGGACCTCGGCGCTGGAGCCGTCCACCCAATGAAGGTCGTCCACGAGTACGAGGACGGGCGCCTCACGAGCGGCGGCGGCGAGCAGCGGCAGGGCGGACGCGCCGACCGCGAACCCCGCGGCAGGACTTCCCGCCCGCACCCCCAGGGCCCGCTCCAGCGCCTCCCGCCGCGGCGCGGACAGCGCCGTCGACCCGGCGAGGAGCGGGCCGAGCACCTGCTGGAGAGCGCCGAAGGCCAGGCCCTCCTCCGTCTCGGACCCGACGGCCCGCAGCACGCGGAAGCCCCGCTTCGACGCGAGCCGCCCCGCCCAGTCGAGCAGAGCGGTCTTGCCGATGCCGGCGTCGCCACGCAGCAGGACGGACGCGCCTCCGGTGCCGTCCAGGGCATCGGTGAGCCGTCGCCGCAAGGAGGCCGTCTCCGGTTCCCGGCCCACCAGGTCGCTGTCGATCGCGTCGGTCATGCTCCGTCCCGTCTCTTGGTTCTCAGGATCGCCACCCGTCCCTGGCCAGGACGCGCCGGAGACGGGCGCGCATTCCTCCGTGCGGAGGCACTGCCCTTTCGTGCAGTACGGGTCCGGCGAAGCCGGCCGGCGGCCGGCGCACTGCTTCCCTCCTCACACCGACGACACGAACCGACGACATTCGAGGAGGCCACGTGCCGTATCAGCGGGATGAAGCGCATATGGGGAACGGAGGGATCGTCCTGCTGGCTTCGCCGAGCGGGTTCTGCGCAGGCGTGTCGAGAGCCGTCACCACGGTCGAGCGGGCCCTTGAGCGATACGGCACACCGGTGTACGTCCGTCGGCAGATCGTCCACAACAGCCGGGTGGTGGACGATCTGACGCGGCGAGGAGCGGTGTTCGTCGACGAGGTCGACGACGTACCGCCGGGCTCCGTCGTCGTGCTGTCCGCCCACGGCGTCGCGCCCGCCGTCCGCGCCGCCGCTGCCCGGCGCGGCCTGCGGACCGTCGACGCCACCTGCCCGTTGGTGACGAAGGTCCACCGGGAGGCGGCCGCCTACGCCGACGCCGGGTACGACATCCTGCTGATCGGCGAAGCCGGGCACGACGAGGTCGTGGGCACCACGGGGATCGCGCCGGAGCGCATCACCGTCGTTCCCGGGACGGCAGCCGCCGCCACTGTCGAGGTGACCGACCCCGGGCGGGTGGTGTGGCTGGCCCAGACGACGCTCACCGTGGACGAGACAGCGCGAGTGGCCGGAGTCCTCCGCGAACGCTTTCCCCTCCTCGTCGACCCGCCCAGTGACGACATCTGCTATGCGGCGCAGAACCGGCAGGCCGGCGCCCGTCGGCTGGCCGCCGAGAGCGATGTCGTCCTTGTCGTCGGCTCGTCCGGATCGCACAATTCCCTCCGTCTCGTCGACGTGGCCACCGCGGCGGGCGTCCCCGCCCGGCTCGTGGAGGGAGGCCCGGACGTGCGGGCGGAGTGGCTGACGGGCGCCTCGGTCGTCGGTCTGACCGCGGGCGCTTCGGCTCCCCGGGAGGCGGTCGACGAGGTGCTCACCACGCTGGCAGGACTCGGCTATGCCGAGGTCAGAACGGTCGAAGTGGCCCGAGAAGGGCAGGTGTTCACCCTCCCGCGGGAGCTGGACGTCACCTGAGACCCGTCATCGCGGACCGTGCCCTGGACCGTCCTGCTCCCGCTCGCGGGCAGTCCGGCGCAGCGCGGCGAGCGGTGCGTCCGGCGTCGCGGCGACGTGTTCCAGGACGGCGCGGTACGCGGCGAGCAGAGCCCGTACCTCGTTCTCGCCGAGCGGGGGCGCGGTGGTGGTGAACTCCCCCCATACCGTGCAGGAATCATCCGCGTGCTCCTCCACGCGCACCATCAGGGGGAAGCGCGCCCCGTCCGGGAGGGGGAGCTCCTCCACGGCACAGCCGTCGAGCCGGAGGGTGCCGAGACTCCCGGACGGGTGGTGGGCGAAGCAGGCACGGACCAGGGACAGGGCGCGCACGGGCGGCGTCCCCGGTGCCACCGCGGCCGCGATGGCGGCGAGCGGCAGCTCTCGGTGCCGGTACGTCTCGGTCCGGGCGCGGGACACCCGTTCGACCACGTCCGCGAAGGCGGGGTTGCCACGCAGGTCGACCGGCAGGACGGTCAAGGTCGCGAAGAAGCCCAGCAGGCCCGCCACTTCCGGGCGGTCCCGATTGGCCACGGCGAGACCGAGTGGCAGCCGGTCCTCCTCTTCGTGCCGGCTGAGCGCGACCGCGCACGCCGACGCCAAGACACTGAAGAGTCCGTGCCCCCGCGCGGCCGCCGTCTCTCGCAGAGCCCGGGTCAGGCCGCTCTCCAGTCGCACGGACAGCCGACGCCCCACGTTCGTCGCGCTGACCCCGGCCACCGCTCCCGGCGTCGGCACGGGGTAGCCCTCCAGCGCGTTCCGCCACCAGGCCGACAGGTGCGCGCGGCGCTCCGGGGTGAGCTCGCCGTTCTGCCACGCGGCCCAGTCCACGTAGTCCAGCGCGAGTTCGGGCAGGTCGGGGGTGCGCCCGCTTCTCTCGGCCCGGTAACAGGCGGCGAGTTCGGCGAAGAACACGCGCAGAGACCAGCCGTCCGCGGCGAGCAGGTGGAGGAAGAACGACACCTCGTGCAGGTGCGGACCCCGCGGCCGTACGGCGACCCGCAGCAGCGGGCCATGGGCCAGGTCGAAGGCGTGGGGCCGTGCGGCCACGTCCGTGAGTTCGACGGGCGCCGGCATCTCAGGCAGGACGGTCTGCAGGGGGACGGGCCCGCCCCGGTAGACGGTCCGGAGGGGTTCGTGGCGTCGGACGAGGGTCGCGACCGCCGCTCGCAGGGCAGGGACGTCCAGGGGACCGGACACGGTGAACCCGCGGTGGGTGGCCTGCCGGTGGCCGCTGGGGTCGTCGCGGTGCAGTTCCAGGACGGCGGTCTGGGCCGCCGACAGGGCGAAGGAGGCGGTCATCGCGCGACCCTCCTGATCGAGTCCTGGCCGGTCGGGGCGCTCTCCAGCGCCGCGACGAGCCCTGTCACGGTGGGTGCCGCGAGGACGGCGTCGAGTCCGATCAGACGGCCGGTGCCGGTGGAGAGCCGGTGGACGAGCCCGAGTGCCCGCAGGGAGTCGAGGCCGAGGGCGAAGAGGTCGTCGTCCGGGCCCGGCACGGCTCCAAGGTGGTCGGCGACGAGGGCGGTGACCCGTTCCTCCAGCGGCGAGCGCGGCGCGGCGGGCCGGGGACGGACCGACACCGGGGCGGCGCGCAGGGCGGCGGCGTCGACCTTGCCGCCGTCCGTCGTGGGAAACCGCTCGTGGGGGACGACGACGGCCGGTACGAGCTGCCGGGGGAGGAGCTGTGCAAGCTCCCTCCGGATGTCCTCGCCGCTCCGGCCGGTGAGAGCGTGGGCGATCAGTCGTCCGCCCGACCGGTCCACCGTCACGACGGCGTCACGGACGCCGGGGAGGGCGAGCAGGCCGGCCCGTACCTCGGCGGGCTCGACCCTGTAGCCGCGTATTTTCACCTGCCGGTCGGACCTGCCCCGGAACTCCAGCAGCCCCCCGTCCAGCCAACGCCCCAGATCACCGGTGCGATACAGGAGCCCGGCCCCGTCCGGCCGGGGAACGAAGCCGCCGTGGTCAGAACCGCCGGTGGCGCCGGTATAGCCCCGGGCGACGAGCGGTCCGCTGACGCATATCTCGCCCACGGCGCCGGGCGGGACCGGCAGGCCATGGGCGTCCAGGACCTGCACGGTGGCGTTCGGCAGGGGCCGGCCGATCGGGATGCGGGCCTCGTCCGGGCCGGCTGCCCACGCTTCCAGGGGCATCGCGGTGACGACGACGGTGGTCTCGGTGGGACCGTAGGCGTACCAGGCCCGCTCGACGCCGGAGGACAACAGGGCTGACGCCACCCCGGGGGCCAGCACGTCACCCCCGGCGACGAGACAGCGCAGCCCTGCGGGCGCGTCCGGCGCGGCGGTCAGCACCTCGTGCAGCAGCCCCGTGGAGAGGAAGGCGTGCGTGGTGGCCGGAGAACGCAGCTCCCGCACGAGCCCGGCGATGTCCCACGGGCGTTCGAGGAGCCGGACCGAGGCGCCGGCCGTGAGCGGTCCCCACAGTTCGAGCACGGCCAGGTCGAAGGCGGGGGACCCGGCGGCGAGCAACCGGTCGCCCGGGGCGAGCGCGGTGATCCCGTCGTCGACGAGGCGGGCGGCGCGCGACCGGTGCTCGACGACCACTCCCTTGGGAGTGCCCGTGCTGCCGGAGGTGTGGATGACATAGCAGGCGTCGGTCCCGGCGCCGGCGGGGAGGGCGCCGTCCGTGACCGGGACCTCCTCCATGACCACGACCCGGAAGCCCAGAGGGGTGGCGCCGGCCGAAGAAGCGACGGTGACGACGGTGGTCGCCTCGCAGGCCGCCATGAGCGCGGTCGTCCGGGCCGGCGGGTCTGCCGGGTCGCACGGCAGGTAGGCGGCGCCGCTTCGCAGCACGCCGAGCAGGGCGACGGCGAGCTCGGGCCCGTGCGGCACGCGCACGGCGACGATGTCCCCCCGCCGTGTGCCCAGGGACCGCAGGTGGCGAGCGAGATGGCCAGAGCGGGCGTCGAGTTCGGCGTAGCTGAGCGGGTGGGGGCCCGCGACGGCCGTGGCGCCCGGGGTGTCCCGTACCCACCGGGCGACAAGATCGGGCACCCAAGGGGACGGAGGGTCGACACGGCGGCCCTCGCCCCAGTCGCGGACGAGGTTGTCCACCCGTTCGTCGACGAGGGCGAGCCGCGACACGGGTGCGCCCGGCGCCTCGGCGAGGGACCGGAGCAGGAACCCGTAGGCTGCCGCCATGTGATCGCCGAAGACGTCCTCGAAGAGGTCGGTGTCGAACTCCCAGTTCAGGGTGATGCCGTCGAGTGTGGACGGCGTGCCGCTCCGGAGGGGTTCCGCCGAGCGGGGAACGCGGAGGACACCACCGGGGGACTGGGATATCCGGCCGTCCCGGGCGTGCCGGGGAACGG